>JAPKZE010000323.1 GCA_026393955.1 Candidatus Aminicenantota bacterium | reverse complement strand
ATGCGGATGGTCCGGCCCTGGTCGGCGATGGCCCGGGTGATCGACTGGCGGATCCACCAGGTCGCATAGGTCGAGAACTTGTGGCCGCGCCGGTAGTCGAATTTTTCGGCGGCCCGCATCAGGCCGATGTTGCCTTCCTGGATGAGGTCGAGGAGCTGGAGGCCGCGGCCCTGGTACTTCTTGGCGATGGAGACGACCAGCCGCAGGTTGGCCGAAACGAGGTCGCTCTTGGCCCGCTCCCGGGTCCGGCGGCCGGACTGGATGGCCTGCAGAATGGTCCGGTTGTCCATGCGGGCCCGCTTGGAGAGCTTCTTGAGGGTCTCTCTCAGGCGGAGCTGGACGGCCTGGACGGTCCGGTCCTGGTACTCCGGCTTGACCTCGAGCTCGCGGGCCATGCGGACGATCCGCACGACCAGCCGGCCGCGGGCGAAACGGTTCCGGACGAGGGGCCGGACCTTCATGAGCCGCCCGCTGAGGGCCTTGATCCTGTGGATCCGGTCGAGGACCTCGCGCCGGCGGTCTTCGAGGCTGTCCTCCGTGAAGCTGTCCTCGGCCATGTTGAAGTACTTGACGAACGCTTCGGGGGTCTTCTTGAGCAGGGCCTCGAGCGACACGAGCTCGTCGAGGGTGAAGGGCGTCTTGACCAGGGCCTTGAGGATGGCCTTCTCGCCGCGCTCCATGCGCCGGGCCAGGCTGATCTCCTGCTCCCTCGACAGGAGCAGGATGCTGCCCATCTCCCGGAGGTAGATCTTGACCAGGTCCGCGGTCTGCTCCATGTCCTCCGGAGAGTTCAGGCCCTTGCCGTGGCCGTTGCCGTTCTTGGGCTCGCCGAGGCGAGGCCCGATGGGGGTGGCGTCGGAGCCGGTGAAAACCCCTTCCTCGTCGCTGAACAGCTTGCCTCCGGGCGTGCCCGGGATAAGCTGCAGGAGCTCCTCGTTGCTCTTATATTTGTATTCAGTCGCCATGATCGTCTCCCTTGACCATATTAATTATATAGGATAACTACATTCGCTGGCTTTTCGTTTCTCCGGATCGGCCTTTTTTTCATTTCCCAGCCCTTGACTCCGATTCTATTAAACGGGGTTGAGGGCGAAACCGTTTCACCCTCCGGGGGCGGGGGCGCCAGATATGAAGCGCGGAGAATACCCGCTCCTGCCCCGGTTGTCAAGAAGAATCTTTACACTTACCCTTTGTTCTCCGCCCGGGCTGGCCTGATCCGGCTCTCCCACCCTGGAAATGCGCCTGATCCTGGCTAGGGTCATCTTTTTTCCCCGGACGCAAGATATGTATATCAAGATTCGTGCCAGAAACGGCGGCAAACGGATAGGGGAGGGGTCTGCGGCCACCCGGCTGGGGTGTCTTAATTTGAGGACAATGGGCCGACTGCCTTAGTAGCAGACGACGCCGTGCTTCTCGAAATACTTCTGATGGTGCTCCTCGGCTTTATAGAAGGCCGATGCGGGCACGAGCTCGGTGGCCAGCCGCTTCTTGTACTTGCCGGAACTCTCGAGCTCGTCCATGATCTTCCGGGCCGTCTCCTTCTGGGCCTCGCCGTGGGTGAAGATGGCGGAGCGGTATTGAGACCCGCGGTCGGGGCCCTGCTTGTTGACCTCGGTCGGATCGTGGATGGAGAAGAAGTGGCGGACGAGGTCGGCATAGCTCACCTTGGCCGGATCGAAAGTCACCTGGACGGCCTCGGCGTGGCCGGTCCTGTCGGTGCAGACCTCCTCATAGGTCGGAGCGACGGTCGTGCCTCCCGTGTAGCCGACGACCGTGGAAACGACGCCCGGCCGCTTGCCCATCTTGTATTCGACGCCCCAAAAACAGCCGGCGGCGAAGGTCGCGGTCTCCGTTGCGGCCGTCTCCGTCCGCGGCGCCGGCGCGCCGGCGGCCGCTTCGGGACGGAAGTCCATGGCCGCCGAGTTGACGCAGAAGTGGAGGAACGTCGGCTCGGGGCCGTCGTCGAAGACGTGTCCCAGGTGGGCGCCGCAGGTCGCGCAGCGGACCTCGATCCGTTTGACGAGAAGGGAATAGTCGTCGCGGTATTCGATGTTCTTCTCGTCGACGGGCGTCGTGAAGCTGGGCCAGCCCGTGCCGTGCTCGTACTTCGTCTCCGAGCGGAACAAAGGCGTTCCGCACGCGGCGCACACATAGACCCCTTTTTCCCAGTAGTCGTTGTATTTCCCGCTGAACGGCCGCTCCGTGCCGCACTTGCGCATGACGTCGAACTGCTCCGGCGTCAGGGCCGCTTTCCATTCCTTATCCGTCTTCTTGACCTTCGGCGTCATGTCTTGTCCCTCCCGGGAGTAGATATCCGGCCGTGGCGACTCACGTTCGATCAGGGCGTTCAGGCCTTTCCATCCAGCCAGACCCAGTATCGTCGCCAGGGCGAGGACGGCGATCTTTATTCTGATGGGCACTTGAGCCTCCCGTTCGAATTAATACTACTAAAATAGTATACATTAGGGCGCAAAAAAAGCAAGGGAGGCCTGGGAGACCGTTGCCAATTACCGGCGCTGAAATTTCCAAAAATGGACACTTTCTGATTGACAAGGCCGGAATTCGGGTCTTATAATGAACTTGCTGGCTGGAGAGGGATCCTCCTTAGCCCCGCTTCCTTTTCCTTTGAAACCTTGGCGCCTCGCCAGCCAGCCTTCTCAATCCCTCCCGAAGAGGCTGGTGCAGGGCGCCGTTCTCTCGAATTCCGCAGGCGAGCGCCGGGTCTCCACTTCACGACAAAGCTTCAATACGGTCCGCGTCCGGCGGATCGCTATTTCTTCTCCGGCTCCTTCTTCTCGACTTTCTCCGCCGGCTTGAGGTCCTTGGCCCGCTCCTTGAGGTGGTCCTTGAGCTTGAGGTAGGACACGCCGTCCGTGTACCAGGCCGGGGCCGGCTTGCCCATGAGGTAGTGGTCGAAGAACTCCTTCATGCGGACCGTGTAGTCCTTCTGGTTGGCCGGTTTCTGCAGGCCGTGGTTCTCGCCGACGTACTGGAGCATGATGACCGGCTTCTTCAGCCGCCGCAGCGTGTTGTAGTACTCGATGCCCTGGTTCCAGTCGACCGCGCCGTCCTTGTCGTTGTGGAGGATGATGAGCGGCGTCTTGACCCGGTCGGCGTAGTAGACGGGCGAATTGCGCTGATAGGCCTCGAGGTTGTCCCAGTAGCCGCCCTTGAACCGCCCCTGGCTCGACTCGAAGATGGGCTGGTTGGCCGAGCCGGAATTGAAGTAGATGGAGCTGTACATGCTGATCATGTTGGTCAGCGGGGCCCCGGCCACGGCCGCGGCGAAATCGGCCTGAGTGATGAGGAAGGCCGTCTGATAACCGCCCCAGGAATGGCCCTGGAGGCCGACCTTGGAGCGGTCGACGACGCCCGCGGCCACGGCCGCGTCGAGGGCCGGCAGCACGCACCAGGCCGCCGACAGGCCGGGGTCGTTGATCTTGTAAGTGATATCGGGCATGAGCACGGCGTAGCCGTTGCTCGTGTAGACGGACTTGTTGAAGCCGTTGGCCTAGGGCTGGGCGTAGCGGTTGAGCTGCTGGGACATCTTCTCGTAGTAGTAGACGATGGTCGGATAGCGCTTGCCCTTCTCGTAGTTGGCGGGCAGGAAAAGCGCCGCCTGAAGCGGCTTGTCCATACCGCTCTTGGGGTCCATCTTGTAGTCGAGGAGCATCACGCCGCTCGACCAAAGGAAGTCCTTCTGCTGCGGGTTGGCCTCGGTCAGCCGCCGGCCGTTCTTCAAGAGCGCGTCCGCGGCGAACCAGTCGGGGCAGTCCTTGAACGTGTCCCGGGTGTAGACGAAGACATCGGCTTTCTTGGCCTTGGCCAGGCCGCCGAAGCCGGCGTCGTCCCAGAGGAGCATCGTCACGCCCGGCTTGCCTTTGTCGATCCGGCCGAGGCCCGCTCTCTTCGTCCATTCGCCCAGCGCGGCGACGTATTGCGTCTGGGCGAGATCGACGGCCTTCTCTTCCGGGTCGATCCGGACCCGGCGGTAGCGGATCTTGTCCTTGGCCCCGTTGACGGTCAGGTTGACGGCCTTGCCGCTGCCGTTGACCGGCACGCTCCAGATGTCCCAGCCGTCCGAAAGGAGAACGTTCAGTCCGTCTTTGGTCGAACCGACCGGGGAGTCGGGCGGCTTGACGACGTTGGTGTCGTTATCCTCGTTGACGAACGAGGCGGGCACGTCCCGGGTGATGTTGACGGACTTCCCGGACGCCATGTCGTAGGTGAAGAAATGGCCGTCGTCGTAGTAGAGGAAATGGGTCCCGTCGAAGAGCGTCATGAACATCCAGCGGCACTTCGTCAGGGCCGGGGTCCGTTTCCCGGTCTTAAGGTCGATGACAAAGACGTCCGAGAAGCTGCGGCCGTCGAGGTTGGCGTCGAGCTCGTAAGCCCGGATGTCCTCGCCGACGGCGAAGCGCTGCTTGGGCCCGGGCGCGACGTCGCGGACCGTGTCGTCGGCCAGACGGATGAACGTCTTCTCGGCCACCCGGTATTCGGCCAGATAGCTGTAGCTCTTGTCGGACTGTTCCTGGACCTGCTGCTCCGACTGGAGCCGCTTGTCCAGGCCGTGCCAGATGACCAGGTCGGGGATGTCCTCGTCGGCGAGCTCCTCGCCCTTCTGCGCCGACCCGGCGTCGCCCGCCTCCTTCTTGTCCGCGTCCTTCTTCTTCTTGGCCTCATGGATGCCGAAGAGGACCGCGTCGAAGCTGTCCGTCCAGGCCGGGCTCCGGTCGGGGCTCACGGTCATCCCCTCGGGGAAAGACTTGTCGGCGGCCGGATCGTAGACGGTCTTCCGCGGTCCCTGGGGGTCCCGGAAGCCGCTGAAAGCGACGACGCTCCAGAGCTTGTCCTCGTAGGCCTTGTCCTCCTTGCCCCTGAGGACGGCCAGGGCTTCGCCCTTTTCCGACCAGGCCAGCGACTTGTAAGAGGCCTTGTCGTTGTCGAGGGAGACGACCGCGCCGGAGGCCATGTCCCGGAGCTGGAGGCCGTTGCCGGCCTGCCCCTGGGCGTCGATGAGCAGGGCCAGGCGCGTCCCGGCCTTGTCGAACGCGTATTCCGCGACGTTGCCGATGTTGATCTCCTTTTTCGTGGCCAGCTCGCGCACGAGGAGATCGGAACCGGTCCACTTGTCCTTGTCCTTCTCCTGGGCTTCGGGCGCGTAGCGTTGGAGGGCCAGGAAACCGGGGTTGTCCCCCGAGAAGGCCAGACCGCGGACCTTCTCGAATTCGGTCTTTTCGCCCGTGGCCAGGTCGACCAGGACCGCCGTCGTCTGGACCCTCTTCTTGTCCTTCCGCAGGGACTTCGCCTCCGTGGTCCCGGGATAGGACAGGAAGGCGGCCCACTTGGAGTCGGCCGAGAAACCCGTCCGCATGCCGCCGCCGAACCGCGGCGCCTCGCCGATCGGGAAACGGTGCTCCTTCGTCCCGGCGACCTGCTTCAGGACGACCTCGCTCTCGCCCTCGAGCGGGCTCAGCCGGTACATGAACCAGCTCCCGTCGGGGGACAGCTCGGCCGCGCCGATGGACTTCCAGGCCAGGATGTCCCGGAGCGCGATCGGCCTTGGCGGGGCGGGCGCGGCGGGGGCCGCCGGGGCGGCGGGCTTGTCCGCGGGCTTGTCCTGGACGGCCGCGTTCTCCGCGACGACCGGGTCGGCGGCGCCGGCGAGAAGGACGGCGATGAGGATGACGGGGAGGGCGAAAGAGCGGAGTCTGGTCATGGCTTTGTTCCTTGTCGTTCCTTGCGTCTTTTCTCCTGATACATCAGGAAGTCGGCGTGGGCCAGAAAATCCTCGAGCTGCTGGTATTTCTGCGGATCGACGCGGACAAGGCCCATGCTGACGGACAGCCGCAAGCGCGGGTAATCCTTGATCCGATGGGCCTGGACGCTCTCCTCGATCCGGGCCAGCAGGGTCCGTTCGCCCAGGCTTTTCGAGCGCATAGCCAGGACGGCGAACTCGTCCCCGCCGATGCGGCCGATGACGTCGGACTCACGGAGGGTCGTCCGGAGGATCGCCGCCACGCCAAGCAGGAGCAGGTCGCCGACCGCGTGGCCGTAGGTGTCGTTGACTTCTTTGAGGTTGTCGATGTCGAGAAAGACGAGGTAATTGTCCTTCTGGAGCCTTTTCGCGATCTTCATCTGCTGGAGGCCGAAGGAGAAGAAGCCCCGGCGGTTGTTGAGCCCCGTCAGGTGGTCCGACTGCGACAGGCCTTCGAGCTTCTCGTTGGTCAGCTGGACCTTGCGAAGGGCGAGCTCCAGCCTCCGCTCGGCCGTCTTCCGCTCGGTGATGTCGATCAGGATGCCGTCGAAGTAGCCGATCGAGCCGCCCGGGCCCTTGATGCTCCGGCAGTAATCGCGGGCCCAGAACTTCCGGCCGTCGGCGCGGCGGAGCTCGAACTCCCGAAAGTCCGTGGACTTCGCGGACAGCATGGCGACATGCCTGTCCCGGTCCTCGCCGTGGACGTAGAAATCCTTGGCCCGGTACTCGAACAGGGACTGCGGCCTTTTGAACCCGAGCATCCGGGCCAGAGCCGAGTTGGCCTCGACAAAGCGGCCGTCGGGGGTCGTCCGATAGACGCCGACGGGAAGCTGTTCGACGAGCGCTTTGTAACGGTCCTCGGCGGACGGGTCCTTCGAAACGTTCGGGAGGGCCGCAAGGTCACGGACGGCTTTGGACGGCTTCTTCGGCGTAGGCGGGCGCATTTGCGTCAGAATGTAGCAAAGACGGCCCGCTCATGTCAAAATCGGCTCGGAGGACAGCCTCATCCTCCCGGGAAAGTTTGAAGACGCCGGGACGTGCGTCGGATTCGGCGCCAAAACAACTCGCTCGGCTTACGCTAAGCCTCGCTCAAACACGTTTTGTCGGTTTCCAGGGAAACTACCCTCATCCGCCACGCGCCCCGGCTAAACTTTCCCAATGTCGGATTCGGCCGTCCTCCTCGCCTTGGCTTAAGAGGAGGGCGTGACAGGGGACGGCGAAAGGTGTAGGAATGGAGGCGCCTAAACGCCCCCCGACGTGCCGGCGTAATCTCGATGGACGAAGGGACAAGGCTACCAGTGGACGAACGGGAGATCATCGAAGGCTGCCTGGGGGGGAAGGCCGCGTCCAACCGGGCCATGGTCGAGACCTACGGGACCCTGGTCCTGTCCGTCGCCTTGAACGTCATCGGCAACCGGCAGGACGCCGAGGACGTCTGCCAGGAGACCTTCCTCCAGGTCTTCCGGCGCCTCGACCGCTACGACCGGGAGAGGAGCTTCAAGACCTGGCTCCTGACCATCGCTTACAGGAGATCGCTCGACATGCTCAGGAAAAAGAGGCGCTTCGCGGAATTCTCGGTCCGGGCCCGGTTCGAACCGGCCGTGCTCGGCCGGCCGGGAGATATCGATCCGGCCGATCCCGCCCCCCTGCCCTCGAAGCTTCTCGAGGCCCTCTCGCCGCGCGAGCGGACGGCTCTCTGCCTCTGGGCCAACGAAGGCTACACGGCCAAGGACATTTCCGAAGTATTGGCCTGCTCGGCTTCGACCGCCCGGGTCTACCTGTTCAACGCCCGGCGCAAGATCAAGGCCCTACTGGAGAACGATCATGGACTTCTGCAAAACGGTTGAGCGGCTCTACGCCGCGCTGCCCCTGCGGCCCTTCCGGGACTGGCTGATCCGGATCCATATGGACCGT
Organism: Candidatus Aminicenantota bacterium; assembly: GCA_026393955.1. Taxonomy (GTDB): domain Bacteria; phylum Acidobacteriota; class Aminicenantia; order Aminicenantales; family Saccharicenantaceae; genus RBG-16-66-30. The sequence continues at coordinate 5,023 of JAPKZE010000323.1, read as the reverse complement.
TGCCCGCGCTGCCAGGAACGGCTTCTCAGCCGCGAGGAAGCGCGGAGCCTGCTTGTCCGACCCGGCCAGACGGGGGACGGGGCAGCCCTTTGGAGGCGGATCTCCGAGGAAGCCGGCCGTCTCGTCCCGGCCCCGAAGGCCAAGGGGAGCGGCGGACGACTGGCCTGGCAGTGGGCCGCGGCCTCCGCGATGGCGGCTGTCATCGCGCTGACGGGTTTCTGGCTTCTTCGCCAGACCGGAGGGCCGGGCTTCGATGCGCGGGCGATCACGCCGGCCGACCGCTTCGAGATCGCCTATGTCAAGGTGGGCGGCGCTCCCGCTCAGACCTTCGTTTACCAACCCCAGGGGACGGACACCGTCTTCGTCTGGGCTCAGAAAACTCCGTGAAGGGGGAAGATCATGAGAAATGCGATGGGCCGTAAGCTCTTCGGAGCGCTTCTGATCCTGTCGGTCGCCGCCGCGCTCGCGTGCGGCAAGAAACCCCAGTCGCCGGCGGCCGATGAAAAAGCGGTCCTGGGAACAGCGTCCGGAGGAGATGCCGGACCGGCCGGCGGCCTCACGGCTTCCGCCTTCGAGCTGAAGATGAGGATCCTCGAGGGCGGCCGGGAGAAGCCTTACATCCCCAACCGTCCGGTGACCTCGTCGTACCTCGAATTCCTGACGTTCGCCAATTTCGAGGACGAGCAGAACGTGGCCACCGACGAGCAGATCAAGAAGGTCTTCAGTCTCACGGACATCAGCCTGTTGACCGAAACGACCCTGGTCTGGGAAAAGGGGAGGACCGAGAAGGCCTTCCACATTTTCCGGATCAACGGACAGGCCTACCTGGTCATGGTCACGCCGGGCCGCCTGCCCGAACGCAACCAGTTCCGCATCGAAGTCTACGAGCAGAGCGGCGACGAGCTGAAGGCGAACCTGTTGAACACGGAGTTCTCGCTGCCGGAGAAGAGCTCGGCGGTTTTCGGTTTCGAGAACAGCAAGCTCAAGTCGTATTTCATCACCCTGCGCGTGGCGCGATGGCTGGGTGAGCCGGCCGCCGCCGCGGGAGGCGCGGGCGGGGTCGTGGGCGGCGTGGTTCCCGGTGTGCTGAAGTCCGGCGAAAAGGTCAAGCCTCCCAAGCTCATCAAAGAGGTCGCGCCGGTCTATCCGGAGGCCGCCAAAAAGGGCGGCGTCGAAGGCCTGGTCATCCTGGAGGCGACGACCGACAATTATGGCCGCGTCGCCTCGGTCAAGATCCTTCGGGGCGACCCGCTGCTCGGCCAGGCGGCCGTCGAGGCCCTCAAGCAGTGGGTCTATGAGCCCATGATCATCGACGGCAATCCGAGGCCGGTCGTCTTCTCGGTGACCATGCGGTTCAGGCTGGATGAAAAAAACAAACCCGAGGTCAGCGGTGCCGTCGGCGGTGTCGCCGGAGGAGTCGAAGGCGGGGTCGAGGGCGGTGTGGCCGGAGGGGTGCAGGGCGGGGTCGCGGGGATCGAGGACCAGAAGCGGTTCGAGGGCGACGCCGTCCGGGCCGTGGGAGATGTCAAGCCGCCCAAGCTAGTCAAGCAGGTCGATCCCGTCTATCCCGATGAGGCCCGCAAAGCCGGCGTCGAAGGCGTCGTCATCCTCGAAGCCAAGGCCGACGAACAGGGCAACGTCGTCGATGCCCGCATCCTCCGCTCCGTCGCTCCCCTCGATCAGGCGGCCCTGGCCGCGGTCAAGCAGTGGAAGTACGAGCCCCTGCTCATCGGCGGCAAAGCCCGCAAAGTCCTTTTCACCGTGACAGTCCGCTTCACCCTCAAAGACGATGGAAAGGCCAAGATGCTCGAGAAATTCGCCGCCGGGGCGGTCAAGGCCGAGGGGGCCATCGAGCCGCCGCAGCTGATCAAAGAGGCCAAGCCCGTTTACCCCGAGGCCGCCCGGGCGGCAGGGGTCCAGGGCGTGGTCATCCTCAGCGTCAGGGCGGATGAAGCCGGCAAAGTCATCGACACGATGGTCCTGCGGTCCATCCCGCTCCTCGACCAGGCGGCCATCGACGCCGTCAAACAGTGGATCTACGAGCCGAAGGTCATCGACGGTAAGGCCGTCTCCGTCGTCTTCACCGTGACGGTGAGGTTCCAGCTGAAGTGAGCGGCCGGCCTATTTCAGGCCCGCGATCCAGGCCTCGAGGACCTTCATGTCCTCGGCCGGCAGGACCTTGCCGGGCGGCATCTGCTTCCCGGTGATGCCTTCCCCGCCCCGGACCTTTTTCAGTAGGTAGCTCGACCCCGGGTCCTTTGTATTGATGAGCAGGAGGTCCGGGACTCCGGCGCTCGGGGCGTCGATGATGGCCTCGACCTTGCTGGGGATGAGGCTCAATCCCTTGGGGGGCTTCGAGCCCGTATGGCAGCGGACGCAGTGGTTCTTGAAGACGGCCTGGACATCGGCCGGGACGCCCGCCGCGGCCTGTCCGCCCGACTGGGCGAGGGCCGTTCCCATGATCGCGCCGGCTGAGATCAGGATGGCCAGGCTGATCGCTTTCTTCATGAAGGACCTCCTTGTCCCATTTTGGAATAGTCGAATTCGGACCCCAGCAGACTGTGCGGGATGAGGTAGATGACGAGCATGACGAGAGAGGCCGCGAGGACGAACGGCCGGGCCGGCCGCCCCTTCCGGCCCGCGACGAGGGCCGCGATCCAGAAGATGAACGCGATCAGGGTCTTGTTGTCCGTCAGGTCCATGCCCAGCGGGAAACCGGCCCAGGCGACGCCGAAGGCGAACTTCTGCATGAGCGGACCGAGGACGAACCCGCCCAGGAAGAGCAGGCCGACCGTCCAGAGCACGAGCCGCCGCGGGTTGCGCTTCTTGTCGAGCGCGGCCAAGCCGGCCGCGGTCGAGAAGAGCATGGCCGTGAAGATGACCAGCACGTGGGGGATGATGACCCAGAGCGGCACGGGGTCCTTGTAGCGCATCAGGGCCGGCTCGGTCCCGGTGATCACGACGGGTTCGCCGCCCGCCTTCAGGGTGACCCGGTAGGCGAGCTTGCCGGCCGCCGGCTGTTTCGGCAGGCGCCCGACGAGCCGGTCGCCCTCCCGGACGAGCGCGATCCGGGCCCAGTCGTCCGCCGTGGGGAAACGCTTCCAATCGATCCAGCCTTCGATCGGAGCGGGCGCCGGCACCGCGACCTCGGCGTCGGCCACGGTCTCGGCGCTTCGCGGCAGGCGGTATCGGACCTCGGCGCCGTCGACGACGGCCTTGCCGCGAAGCGGATAGGTCGGCCCGGTCATCCGCTGATGGGCGGCCGAGCCGAGGGTGATGACAACGGCCAGGAACCAGAAGAGACCCTTCCGCATGGCCGGTCTACTCCTTGACCTCGATCGAGCCGAACACGGCCGATCCTTTGACGGTCAGGGTCTGGGTCGCGGGGACCGTCGCGGCCTTCTTGTGACTGTCGATCGAGCCGAGGACCGGGCTCCCTTCGAGGACGACCTGCCAGTCGCGGGGGACGTAGACCTCGATCCCGCCGAAGACGACGGACAGGACGAGCGTCGCCTGGCCCCCGGCGAGCTTGGCGGCCCGGAGGTCGATCTCGGCTGAGCCGAAGACGACGTCGGCCTTGCCGCCCCGGAAGTTCTGGGATTCGACCTTGCGGGCCGAGCCCGAGAAGACCTGGCTGATGGCGAGGTCGTCGCCGCCCACTTCGGAGGCCTCGCTCCTGTTCGGGTGCCAGGCCGGCCGGAGGAGCAGCCACAGGCCCGTCGCGATAATGGCCAGGGGCCAGATGTAATGCCAGACCGCCCGGTCGAAGATGTGTAGCCGGAGCAGCAGGAAGAACGCGCCGAAAAGGATGAAGAAGATCCCGGAGCCGACGTTCTTGAAGTTATTGCTGAGGAGAATGGAGACGCCGATGACAATGAAGATGACCGGCCAGAAGCGCCCGACGAGGTCGCCGAAATCCAGCCGGCCCATCTGGTCCAATAAAAAAAGGACGCCCAGGCAGATGAGCATGAGGCCCCAGAAAATACGCCCTTGGGTTCTATGCGCGCTCATTGTTCCCTCCGTTCCGGTCTAAGGTACCATAGACAGGTCGGGCCCGCAACGGGACCCGTTGACGCCGGCGGCTCAGAGCCGCCTGATGGCCATGCCCCCGGAGACCTCGATGGCCGCTCCTGTCGAAAAGCGGAGATCGCCGCGGGCCAGGGCGGCCACGGCCCGGCCGACGTCCTCCGGGAGTCCCCAGCGCCCCTGCGGCACCAGCCCTCCGGCGATGAGCCGGTCGTACTTGGCCTTGACCCCGGCGGTCATGTCCGTGGCGATGAGGCCGGGCCGGACCTCGTAGACGCCGATGCCTTTGGCGGCCAAGGCGTCGGCGTAGAGCGTCGAGGCCATGCTCAGGGCCGCCTTGGACAGGCAGTACTCGGGCCGCGAGGTCGATGACACGACGGCCGAGATGGACGTGATGAAGATGATGGACGAAGGGACTCCGTCCTTGCGCGGTTTCTGCGCGGCCATGCGTCGGGCCGCGTTCTGGGTCAGAAAGAACGGCCCCCGCGCGTTGACGGACATGAGCCGGTCGAAGCTCTCGGGGGAGGTCTCCAGGATGTCCCGCCGCTCGAGGGGGGCGACGCCGGCGTTGTTGACCAGGACGTCGATCCGGCCGCAGACGCCGACCGCGGCGTCGAGCATGCGGTCGTGGTCCTCGAGCCGGGAGATGTCGCCGCCGACGGGCAGGAACCGGCCGCCGAGCCCGCGGACCCTCTCCTTGACCTCGAAGAGGCCCTTCTTCTTGTTTTCGGGCTCGAAGACGACGTCGATCCCGACGACGTCGAAGCCCTCCCGGACGAGGGCCAGGACGATGGCCCGGCCGATGCCCCGGCCGGCGCCGGTGACCACGGCCGTGGGCGCGGCTGCTCGCTGTCTTGCTGGCACGTTCATTCCTCCTCCGCGACAACCGGGTCGTCGACGACGATCCTGCCGTCGCGATAGTCGGCCCAGACGGATTCGAACCAGCCCCCGGATCGGGGCACGGGACGGACGGGGACCCATTCCTTGATAAAGCGCC
>JAPKZE010000011.1 GCA_026393955.1 Candidatus Aminicenantota bacterium | reverse complement strand
GGATGCAATATATACTTGAATGAAGTGTATTGAGTTGTCTGGCACCGGATCAGCGCCGGGTCAACTTGATGCCGAAGACGACGATGCCGACGAGCAGGCCGACGAGGAGCAGGACCAGGGCCCCGATGCCGAGGACGTTGGCCTTGGACGAGATGTGGATGCGGACGATCTTGTCCTCCGACTCGACGCGCCGGTTGTCGGCCAGGGCGTCCGTCCGGATCTTCGGCTCGTAGTCGCCGACCGAGACGCCGTCGGGCGGCAGGAACTTGATCTTGACCAGCTCGTCCTTGTTCTGCTCCAGCCCGGCGATGAGGTCGGGCGAGATCTCGACGCGCCAGTTGAGCGGCAGGTCGCAGAAGACGCGGATGTTGTTGAGCTTGCGCGTGCCGGTATTGCGGATGGTCACGTCCATGCCGATCGTTTCGCCGACCTTGATCTCGTGGTAGAGGTTGACGGCCTGGACCTCGACCTTGGGCACGCCGCGGGGGATGAGCTCGAGCTTGACCGATCCGGCCTTGAGGCCGTCGACGGCCTCCGCCCCGAGCCCGGCGCCCCCGGCGGCGCCCTCGAGCCCGCGGAGCTTCGCCGTCTGGTCGTTGTCGAGGGCCAGGACGAAAAACTCGAGAGGCTTGTCGAGGACGACCCGGTCGTCCGGGTTCTTGGGGAGGTACAGCTTGAGCTGGAGCTTCAGGCTGGTGATGCCCTCGCTGAACTTTATCTGCGACAGGCGGGCGCTCGTCGTCGGGTCGCTGAACTCGTAGGTGATCTGCGTCGGCAGGTTGACCGCCTCGAGCTTGAAGACATTCGCCTCGCCGCTGAACTTCTCGAGCGACAGGTCGTAGGTCGCCGTGCTCTCGAGGTCGGCCTCCTGGGAGAACTGGGCCGAGTTGACGGTGACCATGTTGGCGCTGACGCCCTTTTGGAGATAGACGGAGGTCTTCTCGGTCTTGCCCGAATAGGAGATGCTGATGTCGAGCGTCTCGACGTCCTTGAGGAGCTGGAAGGTGACATCGCGCTGGGACTCGATGGGGAGCGTGGCGATGGTCTTCTCGTACGGGTCGGAAATGACCTTCCCCTCCGAGAGGAGCGAGACGTAGACGTCCTTGAGCTCCTTCATGAAGTCGAGCGGGAAGAGGTCTTCGGCGTTGATCTTGAGATTGGCCAGCTCCTTGAGCTCCTTGGAGGCGTATCGCAACCCCACGCGGACGAACTTCTTGCCGCTCCGGTCCTGGTACTTGACCGCGCTGGCGACCGAGATGCGGGCCTCGCTGCCCATGAAGCTGATGAGGGCCTGCTGGTAGTCGACCTGGGCCTGGAGGTAGGCCGTCTGGCGCTGGGCGAAGTCGGCCTCGGAGGCGAGCCCGTCCTCCTTGAGCTTGAGGTAGCGCTCGAAATCGGCCTTCTTGAGCTCGAGGGTGAGCTGGGCGCTCTTCAGGCGCAGGAGCTTCATGTTCTGGGATTCCTGGACCTGGGCGGACGCGGCGGACAGGACGAGCAGGACCGCCAGGGGGATGCCGAGGAGCCGGAGAACTTTCATGAGCGAGCCTCCAATTAATGGGCCTATCATAGCGCAAAGACGGCCCTGAAAACGAGCCCCGGGGCCGAAATCCACCACGGGCGTCACCTTATTATACGTCCGGGGCCGGCCAGGGTTGTGCCGGGGAACGAAATTCTTTCGAAAGCGTAATATAATAGGCGGTAGTATTCTACGATTCGGAGGATGATCATGATCAAGCGAGGAATTCCCGGCGCAATCGTCGCTCTGGCCCTCATCGCCGTTTTCTCCGGCTCCGGCTTCGGCCAGGAGAAGAAGGAGCTCAGCCTGACCCTGGAGGACTCGATCGTCCGGGCCCTCAAGAACAACCTCAACGTGGCCGCCGAGGTCATCAACCCCGGCCTGGCCGAGGCGAACGTCGCTTACGCCAAGCAGATGTTCTCGCCGACCATGCAGCTCGGCCTGCAGGGCGACCGGTTCGAGCAGCTCTCGACCTGGTCCCTCCAGAGCGCCGGCACCTACATCAACCGGAGCTCCAGCGCCACGACATCCATCACCCAGAAGATCCCGTTCGGCGGCACCATGACGGCGTCCCTGAGCTACGACTACACGAAGAACAACCAGCTCTACCAGAGCTACAACCCCTCCTACGGCAGCCGTCTGAACTTCATGCTGACCCAGCCGCTTCTCAAGAACTTCGGCTATGACGTCAGCCGCCGCGAGATCATCGTCGCGCAGAACAACTTCGCCATCTCCCAGAGCCAATTCAAGGACGTTCTCATCAACACGGTCTACACCGTGGAGGAGTCCTACTGGAACCTCGTCTACAGCATCGAGAACCTGAAGACCCTCCGCATGTCGCTCGAGAGCGGGCGCGACCTCCTGGCCAAGACCAAGAGGGAGGTCCAAGTCGGCACGAAGGCCTCGATCGAGGTCCTCAACGCCGAAGCGACCGTGGCCCGCCGCGAGGCCGACATCCTCCAGGCCGAGGCGCTGGTCAGGCGCAACCAGGACCAGATCCGGACACTCCTCAACCTGGGCGTCGATCCGGAGGCCCGGGGCCAGAACATCGTTCCGGCCGACAAGCCGGAATTCCGGCCCTACTCGATCACGTTCGACGAGGCCTTCGCCAAGGCCATGGCCCGCCGGCCCGACCTCGAATCGGCCAAGTCGACCATCGAGACCAAGTCCCTGAACTTCCGGTTCGCCAAGAACCAGCGCCTGCCCCAGCTCGACCTCCAGCTGGTCAAGGCCAGTCCCGGCATCTCCGGCCAGCAGTTCATTTACGATCCCAACGATCCCTTCGGTCCGCCCATCCCCGGCGCGCCGGGCAGCGCCAGCAAGGCCTTCAACGACGCGTTCCGGTTCGTCTACGACAACTGGACCGCCGGGGTGACCCTGACCATCCCCTTCGGGGACGTCTTCGGCAAGGCCAATTACGCCTACGCCAAGCTCGACCTCGAGCAGGCCCAGGCCCGCCTCAAGACCCAGGAGCAGCAGATCTTCCTCGAGGTCAGCGACGCCGTCCGGGTGCTCGAGACGGCGGCCAAGAGCGTCGACGCCTACCGCATCGCCCGCGAGCTGGCGGAAAAGCAGCTCGAGGCCGAGATGAAGAAGCTCAACGTCGGGATGTCGACGAACTACTTCGTCCTGACCTACCAGGACGCCCTGGCCAGCGCCCGATCGATGGAGATGCAGGCCCTGGTCGCCTACAACGTCGCCGTCGCCACCATCGCCAAGGTGACCGGCTCGACCCTCGAGGACCGCAACATCACCCTGAGTGAATACATCAAGTAAGTTATGCTAAGATGACCCCATGAGCGTCATCCTCCTCGACGCGGGCCGCGAGTGGCGCGACGGTCAGCGCCAGGTCCTCGACGTCGCCCGCGAGCTCGGCCGGAAGGGGATCAGGGCCCATCTCGTCGTCGAGCCCGGGAGCGAGATCTTCCGCCGGGCGTCGGCGGAAGGCCTGCCGACGCTCACCCTCCGGATGCACGGCCGGATGGGCTGGCTCGTCCGCCGGAATCTCGTCACCCTCCTTCGCGACCACGGCTGCAAGCTCCTGCATGTCCACGAGACGTTCGGGGCAGCCCTCGGCCTCGCGGCAGCGGCCTCGGCCGAGGTGCCGCTCCGTATCCTCTCCCGCGCCGCGGATTCCTCGCCTCTCGAAGGAAAGCTGCCCTTCGCCTCGATCGACGCGATCATCGCCGGCACGGACGGGGTCAAGTCCATCCTGGTCCGCGGCGGCGTCGCCGAGACGAAGATCGAAGTCGTTCCCCCGGGCGTCGATTTCTCGCCCTTCACCGCCCAGGCGCGCGACGACCTCGTCCGCCGGGAGCTCGGGCTCGGGGCGGACGATTTCCTCGTCGGCGTGATCCTGCCGCTCGAGGACGAACGGGGCCAGATGGCGCTCCTCGAGGCCGCGGCCCTCGCCCGCGGCCAGGCGCCCAAGGTCAGGATCGTCGTCCTCGGCCAGGGCTCGCTCCGCCTCGACGCGGGGGAGGGCGCCGACGTCCCGGCCATGGACGGCGTCCGCTATCTCCTCGGCTTCCGCAAGGAGATCCCGCGGGTCCTGGCTTCGCTCGACATGTTCGCCGTCTTCTCCCACCTCGACGGCCTCGGCGGCTCGCTCATCGAGGCCATGGCCAGCGGACTGCCCGTCGCGGCCGCCGACGTCGGGATGGCCCGGGACCTCATCATCCACCGGGAGAGCGGGCTTCTCGTGCCGCCCCGGAACGCCAAAGCCCTGGCTGACGCCATCCTCAAGGTCCATTTCGACCGGAATCTGGCCGCCCGACTGGCCGCCCGCGGCCGGGAGACCGTCCTCGAGAAGTACTCGGTCGAAGCCATGGCCCGCCGCGTCGCCGGCGTCTACGAGTACCGGGCCCACCGCAAGGGCGTCAAGCTCGTCTGACCGACGCTCCCATCTTCCAAAGAGACCTTCAGGTCTTCTCCAGGAATTTCTTGAAGCGGGCCCGGTAGGCCTTGTAGGCCGCGGCGCCCGCGTCGGTCAGGCGGACGAGGGTCAGGGGGATCCGGCCGCGGTAGGTCTTCTCGATGGCCACATAGCCGGCCTCCTCCATCTTGGCCAGGTGGGACGAGAGGTTGCCCTTGGTCAGGCCGGTCTCGCGCTGGAGATAGAGGAAGTCGGCGCTCTCGACGACCGAGAGGATGGCGGCCAGCGCCAGGCGGGCCGGCTCGTGGATGATCCGGTCGAGGTCGGAGAGGAGGCGGACGTCAGTGGGCATCGGGACCCTCGGAGGCGTCCGCTGCGGGGCGGGGGGACCGCTTGAGGTAGA
>JAPKZE010000344.1 GCA_026393955.1 Candidatus Aminicenantota bacterium | reverse complement strand
TGCCCTTGAGCGGGGCCATGTCGGGGGACATGTCGCCCTGCGGCCCATTGACGCTGGCGCTCATTTCGTCGATCGACACGCCCAGAAGCAAGTTCTTCTCCTTCGGGCCCTTGGCCTTGAAGGTGAAGGTGCTGGCGCCGGTCGTGGTGGTATCCATCGACTGGCCCTGGACTTCCATGATCTGCGCCTCCTCCGACTTGCTCTGGTAGGTCAGGGCGCGGTTGGCGGGCATCTTGTACTCGAGGACGGTCGCGGCGGCGGCCGGCGCCTTGGGGGCGGCCGGGGTCGCCAGGACGGTCCCGGCGGCCAGGACCAGGATGACCGCGGCGGACGCGGCCAGGGTTTTCTTCAGTTTCATTGTAAACCTCCTATGGGTATCTATACGATTTTACCATAGTCGGGGTTTTTCCTCACCTTCATCAGACTAACACTTCTTGCCGGCCGCCGCGTGGGCCTTCTTGATGAAGTCCCAGACCTCAGGAGCGATCATGTTGTGCTCCTTCGGGATGGCCCCGGCGCTGTAGGCTGCGGCGATCTTGGTCTTGAGCTCCGGGTGGCCGCCGTAGACCTCGTCCAGCAGCGCCGTCCAGCGCCGGCCCATGTCCTGGGCCTTCTCGCTGGCCGGGTCGAGTCCGACGTTCGCCTTGACCTCGGCGATGAGGGCCGCCCAGCGGTCCTGGTAGGCGACCATCGCCTCGGGGGTGTAGTTCTCGCCGACTTCCTGGAATTTCTTGATGTCGGCCTCGGAGAAATATTTCTCGTGCCAGCCTTTCTTGACGTCTTCGCCCATTTGAATGACCTCCATGATCTTGATGAGTTTCTGTTTGTGGATGCGGCCGTCCTTCTCGAGGCGGGCCAGGACCTGGTCGATCGCCCGCGAGGCCTCGCGCAGCCGGGCGATCTCGTCCCGGACGGCCGCCGCCTGGACCCTGAGGCTTTTCACGGCCTCGTAGCCTTTGCCGTCGAGGAGGCGGCGGATCTCGGTCAGGGAGAAACCCATGAACTTCAGAGTGACGATCTGCTGGAGCCGGAGGAGATCGGCGTCCGTGTAGACCCGGTAGCCGTTCGGCCTCTCGAAGCTCGGTCTGAGCAGCCCGATCTGGTCGTAATAGTGGAGCGTGCGGACCGTCACCCGGGTCAGCTTGGCGAACTCCCTGACGAGATATCCGTTCTTCATGGCCTTGTCCACGGCCCTATTGTCCACTATGACGTAACGTCAGAGTCAAGTGTTTTATCGATTTTTTATAAAATAGGTAGTCCCGAGGGGCCCGGTCCGCTCTGATGGAAGTCCGGAGGATCTAGTAAGCGACCAGGCCGGCCTTCTTCAGCAATTCGAGGTGGGTGATGACCGCCTCGAGGGGCGTCTCCTCCCGGAACTGGGTGTCGAGCATCCTCTTGATGTCCAGGGCGCTGTTCTTGCCGTCGCAGAGGAGCTGAATCTCCGCGGTGTTCCTGGATCCGCCCCGGCCGCCCGGCGACGGGGTGGGCGTCGTGCCGGCCGTTTTTCTGGCCTCCTGGACGGCGGCCTGATAGCCCCCGAAGCCGCCCGCCTTGATCTTGGGGAGCGGCTTGGGGATGAGCGCGGCCGCTTTCTTCTCGGCCGGAGAGAGCCGGAGGTCGACGGGCTTGATCTTGAGCGTCGCGGCCCGCCGGCGCATGGCCTGGTCCACCGTCCGCAGGTGGGCCGTCTCGAAGCCCGAGACCGAGGCCCTGAGCTCGGTCAGGTCGCGGGCGAAGGCGGTCTTGTCGGCGGCGAGCTCGGCGACCGAGTCGAGCGTGGCCCGCTCGTTCCGGGCCGAAGCCTGGACGTAGCCCCGGGCCCGCTTGAAGACGGCCGGGAACGCGGCCGCATCCGCCCGCTCCATCTCTTCGAGGCCGCGGGCCAGCTGATGGCCCATCCGGGCCGAGGCGTTGGAGACGATCTCGGCGGCGATCCGGGCCGCCAGGACGTCGTCGGCTGCGGCGACCGTGTAGGCCGATGCGGCCGTGATGATCACGGCCCGCTTCATCTGGGTCGGATCGAGCTTGTCCGGCCGGTCCTCCGAGGTGTGATACCACTTGTCGGGCCAGGTGTTCAGCACGACGCCCGGGACGCCGATGCCCCAATCGTTGAAAACCTCGTGGTCGGACGAGCCGAAATGGGTGCCGATATAATAATACATCGGCTCCTCGCTCCCGGATGGGGCGACGATGCGGCGGTTCATGTCCTCGTCCATGCCGTTGGTGACGTAGGAGCGGGTGGCCTCGCCGACGTACCTGAAATAGTTCTCGACGACGTCGTTGACGTAGTGGGGATTGCCGTAGGTCGTGCGCATGACCGTGAAGAAGGCCAGGCTCCGCGACAGTCGGTCGCCGACCATGTCGAGATTGATGTCGCAGAGCGTTCGGGCGGTCCGCGCCGCCTCGGCCTTGA
>JAPKZE010000085.1 GCA_026393955.1 Candidatus Aminicenantota bacterium | reverse complement strand
AAGAGAAATTCTTCGCCAAGGTGGGCCCGATGAAGGAACGGGTCCAGAAGCTCAGCAAGGAATACGGCACGGTCAACGTCTCCAAGGTCGACGTCGGCCAGGTCGTCGGCGGCGCCCGGGACATCATTTCGATGCTCTGGGACGTCTCCCTCCTCGACAAGTTCGAGGGCATCCGCTTCCGCGGCTACTCGATCCCCGAGCTCCGCGACAAGCTGCCCAAGGCCCCCGGCGGCGCCGAGCCCCTGCCCGAGGGCATCTTCTATCTCCTCCTCCTCGGCGAGATCCCGACCTACGAGGACTGCGTCGCGCTGACCGAAGAGTGGCAGAAGCGGAGCGTCCTGCCCCAGTACCTCATCGACGTCATGAATGCCGTCCCCAAGGACACGCACCCCATGACCCAGTTCTCGCTGGCGATCCTCCAGCTGCAGAAGGATTCGGAGTTCGCCCGCCGCTACAAAGAGAAGATGCCGAAGAGCCAGTATTGGGATGCCACGTATGAGGACGTCATGAACCTCCTCGCCAAGCTCCCCAACGTCGCCGCCTACATCTTCCGGCGCACCTACTTCGACGGCAAGCACATCGCCCCCGACCCGAAGCTCGACTGGGGCGGCAACCTGGCCCACATGCTCGGCGTCAGCAAGGACCCCGCCTTCAAGGAGCTCATGCGGCTCTACCTGTGCATCCATAGCGATCACGAGGGCGGCAACGTGTCGGCCCACACGACCCACCTCGTCGGCTCGGCCCTGTCCGATCCGTACTACTCCCTGTCGGCCGGCATGAACGGCCTGGCCGGCCCGCTCCACGGCCTGGCCAACCAGGAAGTCCTGGCCTGGATCATGGACCTGCGGAAGGAATTCGGCGGCGCCGTCCCGACCAAGGAGCAGATGGAAAAGTTCATGTGGGACACGCTCAACGGCGGACGGGTCATCCCTGGGTACGGCCACGCCGTCCTGCGCAAGACCGACCCCCGCTACGTCGCCCAGCGCGAGTTCGCCCTCAAGCACCTGCCCGACGACGACCTGTTCAAGATCGTCAGCCTGGTCTACGAGGTCGCGCCCGACGTCCTGACCAAGCACGGCAAGACCAAGAACCCGTGGCCGAACGTCGACGCCCACTCCGGCGTCCTCCTCAACTACTTCGGCGCCAACCAGTTCGACTTCTACACGGTCTACTTCGGCGTGTCGCGCGCCCTCGGCGTCCTGGCCCAGCTCATCTGGGACCGCGCCCTCGGCCTGCCGATCGAACGGCCCAAGTCCGTCACGACCGAGTGGCTGGAGAACTTCATCAAGGAGAACCCTCCCGCCCCGGCCGCCAAGTAAGCGCCTCGCACAACGCAGACGCACGGGCCGCCGTCCTTCGGGACGGCGGCCCTTTTTTTGTGATTCATCTCCCATTTCCGGGTCTCCCACTCGAGGCGGCGAGGGATGTTGCCTCGTCCCTCCCGGGACAGGGTGAGCCAGCAGACCTAGCAGATCCCCGTGTTGGAGGGGGGGGCCCGGCAGGGAGCGGAGTCTGCGAAGCGACCATCAGCACCGCTCCGGAGCAACTCGGAGGAGCGATGCTGGGAAACATCTGAAGAGAACTCCTCTCTCCCGATATTTCGCAGGGGGGCCGGGGAGCTAGAGGCATATCCCGAGCAAAGCCGGAGAGGGGGAGTTTCCGGAATCTGGAGAAGAACCTTTTTCTTTGAACGCCGATTTTGCTATGATGGCTTTTTGAAAGACCAGCATGGAGGCCACGGATGGAACATAAACTCGGACTCATCGGCTGCGGCGTCGTCGGGCAGGGGTTGCTCCAGATCCTGCACGATAAAAGGGATTTTCTTCGCGACAAGTTCGGTTGTGAGGCCCGGGTCGTGGCCATCGCCGACAAGCTCAAGGGCACGCTCATGGTCCCCGAGGGCATCGACATCCCCGCTGTTCTCGCGCTCCTCGGAGCGGGCCAGGGCCTGGCCGCATACCCCAAGGCGACCCCCGCGCAGGTCGAAGCCCTCGATCCCCTCGACATGATCGAGCGGACCGACGCCGACATCATCGCCGAGATGACCTACACCGACATCAAGACGGGCGAGCCGGCCTCGAGCTACATCAAGAAGGCCCTGCGGACCGGCAAGAGCGTCGTCACCTCGAACAAGGGCCCGGCCGCCCTGCACTACCGCGAGATCCAGGACCTGGCCCGCCAGAACGGCCTCCAGTTCCGCATCGAGGGCACGGTCATGAGCGGCACGCCGGTCTTCCACCTCGCCGAGAGCGGCCTGGCCGGCAACACCGTGCGCGAGGTCAAGGGCATTCTCAACGGCACGACCAACTTCATCCTGACCAAGATGGAGACGGAGGGCATGGACTACGGCCCGGCCCTGGCCCTGGCCCAGAAGCTCGGCTACGCCGAGGCCGACCCGACCGCCGACGTCGAGGGCTTCGACGCCCTGGCCAAGGTCGTCATCCTGTCCAACGTCCTGCTCGGCGGCTCGGTCAAGACGACCGACGTCCCCTGCAAGGGGATCTCGTCCATCACCAAGGCCGACGTCGAAGCGGCCAAGGCCCAGGGCTTCCGCTACAAGCTCATCGGCCACGCCAAGAGCGAGAACGGCGTCATCACCGCGTCCGTCTCCCCGCAGAAGCTGCCCCTGTCCGATCCCCTGGCCGGGGTCATGGGCGCCCAGAACGCCCTCAGCCTCGAGACCGACCTGATGGGCAAGATCACCATCCAGGGCGCCGGAGCGGGCAAGCTCGAAACGGGCTTCGCGATATTGTCGGATATTTTGGCCGTCCACAGGGGCTGACCCTGGGAAGAAGGACGTTATCCCCTAAATACGGGCCGAGGGATGTCATCGCAGAGAGCATCAGCGGTGATTTAGCCGGTCAGGAGACGGACGAGGGAAGTTTCCCTGGAAACCGCCAATAACGTGTTTGAGCGAGGCTTAGCGCAAGCCGAGCGAGTTGTTTTGGCGCCGAGTCCGGCGAACTGACCGGCGTGAAAAATCACCGCAGCGAACGAAGAGGATATCCCGAGGCCAACTTGACTCGCGGGCCTTCTTCTTTATATGCTACGGCCGCACTAACGACTGTGTCATGCCGTTTGCCTTAACAGAGACGCCCCGTCCTTTAAGGCCCCCATCTATCCCCCGACCGACACTGGAGGACCCATGAGCTCCGCTCCGACCTATTCGCCCGGCGTCATGAAGTA
>JAPKZE010000359.1 GCA_026393955.1 Candidatus Aminicenantota bacterium | reverse complement strand
GCCTGGCCCGGGCCGGTCCTTTGTCCGGGCCCTCTTCATGATCCTCCCCGACCTCGAGAACTTCAACTTCAGGACGGAGGTCGTCCACGGCCTGCCCATCCCGCCGGGGATCACCCTCTCGGCGTTCTTGTACGGCGTCTGCTACACGGCCTTCATCCTCGGCCTGGCCGTCCTCATCTTCAGACGCAGGGACTTCATCTGAGCGGGCGGCCCGGCGACGGCGGCGATCATGCTCAAGCGCACGACGGCACGGAAGGGCTCGGCGACGGTCCTCCTCGTCCTCTTCCTCCTGGCGGCCGGGGCCGCCGTCGTGACCCTCAAGGGGGTGACCGACCGGGCGGTCCGGACGAAGCTCCCGGGCGCCTCCATCATCTACATCCCGTCGGGGAAGTTCTTGAAGTTCGCGACCTTCGGCTACCGGTCCCTGGCCGCCGACGCCATCTACCTCTGGGCCATCCAGTACTACGCCACGCCGACGATCGACGACCGCTTCGACCACCTCGACCACGTCTTCGCCATCATCAACGAGCTCGATCCCCGCTACCAGGACCCCTACGAGGTCGGGGCCCTGATCGCGGTCGAGGGGGCCCGGGACGTCCTCTCGAGCACCCGCGATCTCAGCCGCGGACGCGGCCGCGAGGATTACGCCCGATCCCTCATCCAGGCCGCCCTCGCCATCCTCGAGCGCGGCGACGCCAACAATCCCGACCAGTGGGTCTATACCTTCGACGCCGGGCACGTCGCCCTGATGACCCTCAAGGACTTCGCCCGGGCCGAGAAGTACTTCGAGCGGTGCATGAAGATCCCCGGCGCGCCGGAGTTCGTCGAGCGGCTGCGGGCCAACGCCATCTTCAAGAAGGGCGACTTGAAGACCTCCTGGGAGACCTGGCTCGACATTTATAACCGGGCCCCCGACGAGCGGACGAGGAGGATCGCCTCGAACCACCTCTACAACGTCAAGGCGACGACCGACGGGACGGCCCTCGAAGGCGAGGCGGCGAAATACCGCGAGCGCTACGGCCGGTTCCCGGCCGACCTCGAGATGCTGGTCGGGACCGGCTTCATCCGGGAGGTCCCCAAGGACCTCGACGGCAAGGATTACCTCTACGATCCGGCCACGGGAAAGGTGAAAACGGTGATCAGTCCATGGAGACGCTGACCCTCCTCTTCGTCGCCGCGGCCGGACTCATCTTCGGCAGCTTCTTCAACGTCGTCATCTACCGCCTGCCCCGGGGGCTGAACCTGTCCCGGCCGCCCTCGGCCTGCCCCGGCTGCGGCGCCCGCATCAAGCCCTACGACAACGTCCCCGTCCTGTCCTATCTCGTCCTCGGCGGCCGATGCCGCCGCTGCGGGATGCGGATCTCCCCCATCTATCCGGCCGTCGAAGCGCTGACGGCCGTCGGATTCGTCCTCGTCTATCTCGACGCCGGGCGCGTCATCGGCCTCGAGTTCATGGCCGGCTGTCTCTTCACCGGCGCCCTCGTCGTGCTCGGCGTGATCGACGCCTATCACCAGATCCTGCCCGACGCCGTCACCATGCCCGGCCTCGTCCTGGCCCTGGCCTACTCGTTCTTCCGCGAGGACCTGGATTTCCGCAGCGCGCTCCTCGGCGCGGTCGTGGGGGGCGGGTTCCTGATGGTCGTCTACGGCGCCTATCGGCTCATCCGCAAGAAGGAAGGGCTGGGCATGGGCGACGTGACCATGATGCTCATGGTCGGGGCCTACCTCGGCCCGATGCGGACGCTCTTCGTCCTCATTCTGGCCTCGCTCGTCGGGGCGGCCGTCGGGGTCTTCCTCATCGTCCGGCGGGGCAAGGACTTCCAGTTCGCCCTGCCGTTCGGGACGTTCCTCGCCCCGGCCGCCTTCGCGGCCATGCTCTGGGGGAAAGAGGTCGTCGCCTGGTACCTGAGCCGGCTGCCCCACTAAGAAGCCGGCCAACCTCGACGGCCCCGGCCCCTGACCACCCGGATCGAAAAGACCGCCGTCGTCGCGTCCGTGATCTTGTATCTCTCGCCGATGGGGAGGCCCGGCACCCAGACGATCTCTCCCCGGGACAGCACGACGGGCAGGCGGTCGCGCCCGCCGGACGGGATCCCCTTGGCCCGGAGGATCTCCTTGAGCTTCTTCCGGCCGGGCGCACCGAGGGGGCGGTAGAGATCGCCCGGCTTCCGGCTGCGGACCGTCAGCGGGAAGCTCAGCTTGGCCGCGTCGAGATCGGCCCGGCGGCGGTCGTCGTTCCTGACCGGCCGTCGACGGGCTGCCACCCGCCTCGTCGACCCCTTCAGGGTTAGGCCCGCGTCGGCGAGAGCGAGCGCGCCGCGGCCGTCCCATCGCTCCTCGTAGGATCTCGAGGGGAGCGCCGGCTTCTTGAGGCCGACCCGCCCCGCCTCGCGCCGCAGGACGAGCCCCCGGCGGATCGTCAGCTCCTTGCCTTCGCCGAGCCCCAGGAGGGAGGCCACATCGTCGTAAGAGATGTCGCGGAGGCCGCCGGCGATCTCGCGGAGGAATTCCCGGGTCACGCGCCGGGCCAGCGCGGGCAGGAGGAGGGGCAGGGTCTTCAGGTCCAGTTCGACGGACCCGCGCCGGCGCAGGACGAACTCGTCGAGGAGCTCGCGGACGAAGCCGTGGAGGAGCTCGTCGTCCTCGCGCACGATGCCGGCCAGGCGGGCCAGGTGGGCGACGATCTGCCGCTCGTAGCGACGGGCCAGCTCCGGCAGGAGCTCGGCCCGGATGCGATTGCGCAGGAAACGGCCGTCGCGGTTCGAAGCGTCCTCGCGAAAAGGCCGGCCTTCCGCCTCGAGCCAGGCCCGCAGGTCCGGCCCGGCCAGGCCGAGCAGGGGCCGGATGATCGGGCAGGGCGGGCCGGCGACCAGGGGCGCGATCCCGGCCAGCCCGGCGAGGCCCGTGCCCCGCATCAGGCGCATGAGGACGGTTTCGGCCTGGTCGGTCATGGTGTGGCCGGTGGCGATCTTGGTCGCTCCCCCGGCCGCCGCGGCCCGCCGCAGGAAGCGGTACCGCAGCTCGCGCCCGGCCTCCTCGAGATTGATCTTCTTGCGGGCCGCATACGACCGGACGTCGGCGGCCCCGACCGCCAGGGGCAGGACCCAGCGGCGGGCCAGGTCCCGCACGAAGCGCTCGTCCCCGCCGGCCTCGTCCCTCAACCGGTGGTTGAAATGGGCCAGGCGGACCTCGAGGGGCATCTCGTCGCGGAGCTTCAAGAGGAGGGCGGCCAGGGCGACGGAATCCGGGCCGCCGGAGAGGGCGACCAGGACGCGGTCGCCGGGCCCGATGAGAGGCCCGTCGAGGGCCGCCTTCTTGAAGGCGGCGAACACACGGTCGGCGGTCGGTCGGGCTGGCATGGTCGCGTTCAGGTCATGAGGGCGAGGTCCTTAAAAAATGGCGGCGGAGGGATTTGAACCCCCGACACTGCGGATATGAGCCGCATGCTCTAACCAACTGAGCTACGCCGCCAGGGTGCCAGAGATATTAGCCGAATCCCCCCCTCAAGTCAACGCGGGCTGGGGCGCGGTCTCCGCTTCTTTCTTGAAGGAGAAGCGGCCTTCGCGGAAGAGCTTGATGCAGGCGTCGACGACGCGGGTGTCGTAGCGGAAGCCCCGGCCCTTGCGGATCTCCTCGAGGGCCTTCTCGACCCCCAGGGCCGGGCGGTAGGGCCGCAGCGAGCAGACCGCTTCGACGACGTCGGCCACGGCCAGGATCCGGGCCTCGGGCAGGATGGCGTCGCCGACGAGCCCCTCGGGGTAGCCCGATCCGTCCAGCCGCTCATGGTGCTGCAGGATGATGTGGGCCACGGGCCAGGGGAAGGCGATGTCCTTGATCATCTCGTAGCCGACCCGGGGATGGTCCTTGATGATCTGGTACTCGGACTTGGTCAGCCGGCCGGGCTTGGACATGATCTCCACAGGCGCCGTGATCTTGCCGATGTCGTGGATGATGCCGGCGAACCGGATGCTCTCGATCTTCTCCCAGGGCAGATTCATCTCCTGGGCGAGGGTCACGGCCAGGCTGGCGACCCGCTGCTGGTGCCCGGCCATGTAGGGGTCCCTCAGCTCGAGGGTCATGGCCATGGCCCGGAAGGTCCCCTCCAGGGACCGTTCCAGCCGGTCGAGCGTGCTCTGGAGGAAGTCCTCCGAGCGGCGCGTTTCGAGGACCTTGCCGTGGAGCTCGTCGTTGACCCGGGCCAGCTGCTCGGTCCGCTTTTCGACGAAGTGGTCGATCTCGATCCGGGCCAGGCGCAGCTCCTTCTCGATGCGGACGCGCTCGGCCGCGTCCTTGTCCATCTGGGCGGCCCGCTTGGCGGCGTCCTGCTCGAGGCTCCGGTTACGGGCCTCCAGGTCGCGGAAGATCCGCTCCAGCCCGTCGAGCATGCCGTTGAACGTCCGGGCCAGCAGGCCGATCTCGTCCCGGCCGCAGACGCGGGCCCGCTGCCGGAGGTCGCCGCCGGCCAGCCGCTCGGCGGTCCTCGTCAGCTGGACGATCGGCCGGGTGATCATGCCGGTGAACAGGACGACCAGGACGATGCCGAGGACGAAGAAGCCCAGGCTCAGGAGGACGAACGCCGCGGGCTTGCGATAGAGAAGATGCGACAGGAGGACGTAGACGGCCATCATCGCGCCGAAGAGGATGAGCATGCGGGTCCGCAGGGTGCGCGGGCCGAAGCTCTCCCGCAGGCCCGGCTTGCCGCCGGCCAGGTTGGGGCCGTCGAAAAGGCTGCGATTCATCCTGAGGTCCGGTCTCCTGTGATCGTCCCGTTCAGGATATCCCAACGCCCCAGGCGGACAATACCCTTTGGGGGTGATTTGATGGGGTGGACCTTCACCCCAAAGGGGGGGAAGGGGTGAGGGCGGCGCCGCGGGGCGCGGGCGTCACCAGCGCTTGGCCTTTTTCGGCTCCATCTTGCGCAGGTCGAGTCCGCGTTCGACCGCGCCCATGCGGAAGATGCAGATCTCGCGGAGCGACGACGGGTGGTGGAGGACTTCCGAGAGCGACTGCCCGCCGACCGACCAGACGCCCCCGCCCCGGACCACGACGGCCTTGTAGTCGTGGAGGGCGCGGATGAGCGCGGCGGCCGGGACGTCCGGCGGCAGGACGGGGATGACGAGGTAGAGGAAGGAGCCCTCGGCGTCGACGGGGATGATGCGGTCGGCCGGCGCGGTCTCCCCGGGATAGACGTAGTAGGCCGCGGCCTCGGCTTCGGCGATGTGGCAGTGCATGACCGACTGGAAATCGCTCCCCGCGTAGATCGCCTTGTGCAGCGCCGTCTCCGCGTCGTCGGCCGGGGCCGGGGCGAGTGGCACGCGCAGCAGGGGCCCGCCGACCTCGCGCGGCATCGAGGCCTTGGGCGCATAGAGCATGGTCGCGACGCCGCGGACCGACATCGAGCCCGTGTGGAAGGGCGAGAGCCGCGACTCGAAGACGCGGTGTCCGGCTTTGACGAATTCCTTCAGGATCTCCTCTTCGTCCCGGAAATCCGAGCGCTCGTCGCCCTCGACCTCGTAATCCGGCGGCGGGGCGGCCAAGGCCCGGGCCGGGTCGGCCGCGAGGGCGGACCGGACCGCGCCGAGGTCGATGCGGAGCCTCTCCATGCTCCGGACGACGGCCCCGGCGTAGTTGCCGACGCACAGGCGGAAGAACGCCTCGCGGAGGCTCCGGCCCTTGGCCATGGCCCCGTGGCCGAAGATGATGGTCAGCGGGTGGGCCGCCAGCCGCTCGGGGATGACGCGGGCCAGCTCGGGCGAGCCGCTCGGCACGGCGAACCAGTCGACGGGGACGGCGGCGCCGAGGTGATGCCGGGCCAGCGGATCGACCGGCACGAAGTCCGGCGGTCTCTCGGGCTTGGGCGCGTCGTCGAGCGTGGCCAGGATGAGGTCCTTGAGGTGGGCGTGCATCGAGGCCCGAACGCCGGGCAGGGCCAGAATGCGGGCGTGGATGTCGGTCTCGGAAGAGGCCTTGTAGTAGCCGTAGTCCGTTTCCGTGGCCGAGAGGAAACAGATCTGGCTCGGCTCGAGGTCGCCCTTCTGCGAACCCGTGGCCGTGATGACGATCTCGTCCTGGCCGCGCTCGTTGGTCCGTCGGACGGCCATGTTGCCGCTGTGGCTGTCCTGGATGTCGTAGAGCAGGGAGGCCCGGCCGAGGGCCTGGAACTCGCGGAGGAGGTCGCCGGCCGCCTGCCACTTCACCGCGCTCATCGCCGTCTCTCCGCGATCCCCAGGGCCCGGCGGAGCTCCGGCGTCGGCCGGCCCTCCTCGTCCCAGCCCCGGATCCTGTAGTAATCGCGCTTCATGCGCTCCTGGTCGTCCCGGGAGACCCGACGCTCCCGGCCTTCGACGACGACCGGCACGTCGGCGAAGCGGTCGGGCAGGGCGTCGTCCTCCGCCGTGGCGCCGGCCTCGATGTTGAACTGCCGTTCGAGCGTGGCCACGCGGTTCTCGATCTCCTCGAGCCGGGCCACGGAGAGATCGCGGCCGGTGACGCCGCTGGCCATGCGGGCCCAAGGGTCGGCGGAGAACGCGTAGCCGGTGAAGCGGCAGACGCCGAGACTGTCCTGGAGGATGCCGGTGTTCTGCATGTTCCGGATGGCGATCGGCGACTGGAGCAAGCTGAAACGGGGGATCTCCTTGGCCCCGCCGAAGAAGGCCAGCGACACGGCGTAGCCGCCCCGGAGGTGGCAGGCCCCCGACGGCGAGGTCATGTAGCCGAGGGCCTGGGTGTAGGAGGCCCGCGGGTCGTAGGCCGGGATCTCGAGCTTCTTGACGGTCATGGCCAGCTCCGGCCGGCCGCGGCCGGCGGCCAGGCGCTGGGCGCCCTCGGCCAGCTCCGCGCCCAGCCCTTCCCGCCGGGCCGTCATCCCGACCAGGGTCTCGAGGGCCTCGGCGCCGCCGAACGAGACGTCCAGGCCGCCCATCTCCTCGCGGCCGATGAGGCCGCGCTCGGCCAGCTCCATGGCGCAGGCGACCGTGCCGCCGTAGCTCATCGTGTCCAGGCCGAGCTCGTTGGCCCGGTAGTTGGCTCGGGTGATCGCGGCCATGTCGTAGATGCCGCAGAGCGGGCCCATGAGGACCATGGTCTCGTATTCCGGGCCCTCGCCGCGCTCCTCGCCGCCGGCCCGGCCGGGGACGCGCGTGTGCCTCTGGCAGCCGATCGGGCAGAGATAGCAGGAGCCGGCCTTCTCCAACAGGGTCTTGGCCAGGGTCTCGCCGGAAACGCGCTCGACATCCTCGTCGCGGTGGACGCAATCCTGGAAGTTCTTGTGGGGCAGCATGGCGATGAGGTTGATGAGCTCGACCAGGCCGGCCGTTCCGAGGTCGCGCATCAGCCGCTTGGTGACCGGGGCCTGTTTCATCAGGTAGATGGCCTGGTCCAGGCCGGACTGGTACTTCTCCGGATCGGCGATGGAGATCTTCTCGCGGCCCTGGACGCGGACGGCCTTGAGCTTCTTGCTGCCCCAGACCGCGCCCGGACCGCAGCGGCCGTAGACGCGGTTCCTGTCGTTGGCGACGGCGGCGAAGCGGACGAGGTTCTCCCCCGCCGGCCCGATGCAGAGGACTCGGGCCGGCCGGCCCGGTTCGGAGGCCGCGGCCAGGATGTCGTTGGTCTCGTGCGTGGTCTTGCCCCAGAGGTGGCCGGCCGGCAGGATCTCGGCCCGGCCCGGCGCGATGTCGAGCATCACCGGCGAGGCCGCGGCGCCGGTGACGACAAGCGCGTCATAGCCGGCCGACTTGAACGCATGGCCCCAGGTGCCGCCGGAGTTCGACGTCCCGATCACCCCGGTGAGCGGCGATTTGAAGACCATGTGGCCCCGGCCGGCGGTCGGAGCGTTGGTGCCGATGAGCGGCGAGGCGGCGATGACGAAAGCGTTGTCGGGGCCGTGGGGGTCGCAAGCGGGATCGATAGTGTCATAAAGCAGCCGGGTGGCCAGGCCGCGGCCGCCGAGGTATCCCAGGGCGGTCTCAGGGTCGAGCGGAACGGTCCGCACCTCGCCCCGGCTGAGGTCGGCGACGAGGACCCGGCCGTGGTATCCGGAGATCGGGTAGTCGCTCATGCTCAACGCTTAAGATACCAAATCGGCGGGAGCCCCGCAAGGAACCACCGAGGAAAACGATCCCTCCCGGGTCCTCGGGGGTCGCCTTCGTTCGCTGCGGTGATCTTTCACGCCGTTCAGTTCGCCGGACTCGGTGCCAAAACAACTCGCTCGGCTTGCGCTAAGCCTCGCTCAAACACGTTTTGGCAGTTTCCAGGGGAACTTCCCTCATCCGGCTCCTGACCGGCTAGATCACCGCTGATGCTCACTCCAACGACCCCCTCGTCCCCTCCGGCATGGCAGCCAGCAGGCATTTCGAGCGAGGCAAACTAGCCTCCGCCCATTATAGGGAAGATCGCCAACGTGTCGCCGGCGGCGAGCGGCGTCGCCATTCCTTTTAAAGACTGGACGGGGACTCCGTTGAGCATGACGACGAGATGGGGCTTGAGCCCGGCGCCGGCGAAGATCTCGGCGCGGCGGGCGGGCGTATCGCAGAGAACGGCCAGGGCCTCACCGACCGTAGCCGCCGGGGCCACGGCGACGGCCCGCTCGCGACCCCCGAACAGATCGCGGAAATAGGCGAAGAACCTGGCCTTAATGATCATCGGATCCGGTCCCGGTGGGGAGACGTTCGTCGAGCAGCTTCCGGTCCTCGGCGTCGCGGACATCGAAGACGACGGGGACGAGCGGCGCGAGGGCGGCGGCGAGGCCGGCGAGGATGTCCTCGCGGGCGACGAGGAGGAAGGTCCGGTCCTGCCGCTTGAGCGCGTCCCGGAGGGCCGGCCAGAGGCCGCCTCCGGCGAGCTCGAGGGGGCCGACCTCGTCGACGACGAGGAGTCCGGCCGGCCCGGACTCGCGGATGATCGAACGGGCCCGCTCGAGCGCGTCCGGGACGAAGAAAAAAGGCCCGGTCCGCTCCGCTCCGGGCGGCCCCTGCCGGCGGAGGTAGGGCCGGCGGCGGTCCGTCCCGATCTCGAGGAGGTCGTAGCCCTGCGTCCCGGCCGCGCCGGCCACGGCCGGACTGAGGAAGCCGGCGCAGTCCAGGCCGCGGCCCGTCCAGACAGGGACCGCGCTCTCGAGAAAGGTCGTCTTGCCCCCGTGAACGGGCCCGGTGAGAACGAGGACCATTGGGCCTACCCTGGATTATTCACGAGTCGAGACGGCTGCAGGTGCAAGGCGTCAAAGGGCGAAGCTGTACTCGGAGTACTGCGAGCCCTTTGCAACGAAGCAGATGCGGCCGGATCGGCTTGCCCGAAGGGTGAAAGCGCCGGTCTTGGGCTTTCTTGTGTGATGAAGAAACGAGGCGCTTTCATGAATAGTCCAGGTTAGCGGATGTTGACGGTCGCCTCGCCCGTCTCCAGGACGATGGCCCGGCCCATCGGGCTGCCGGCCGTCGCGCTGGTGAAGCCCAGGGACGCCTGGCCCGGGCCGACGGACTCGAAGACGAGCACGGCCAGGACGCCCCGGCCCTTGAAGCCGCGGCCGCTGGCCGGACTGGAGAAGCCGATGGTGCACGTCCCGCCGCTGATGCTCTTGAGGAAAGGCACGTTCTCGCCGAGCTGGCGCAGGCCGCCCCCCTCGAGGACGTCCTTGAGCTTGAGGATGCGCGGGTCGAAGGTCAGGACGAGGGACACGTTGCCGATCTCCTGCTCGCTGGCGAGCTCGACGTTCATCCGGAACTCGCGTCCGCGGGGCGCCTCGAAGCTGGCCGGCGAGAGATAGACGCCGCTCGCCCCGGAGTTCTCAGGCTCGGCGGGCTGGTCCCCGGCTTGGGCCGCCTCTTCCCGGACGCCGGCCGCGGCGGCGGCGCCCGCTCCCCCGCCGGTCACGCCGGAGAGGTTGTCGGGATCGACCCAGAGGGGCTTGATGTCGTCATCCGTGATATCGATCTCCCGGATGATGTGGGGGGTGATGGTCAGGACGATGTCGCTCTGCTCGATCGTCTTCTGGGTCGCGCCGAACAGGTTCCCGAGGATCGGGATATCCTTGATCCCGGTGATGCCGCCCATGGACCGGCGCTCCTCGTCCCGGAGGAGCCCGGCCAGCAGGTTCGTTTCGCCGTCCTTGAGCCGGACGGTGTTCTTGACCTCCCGGTTGCCGATGATGGGGATCCCCTGGATGCCCTCCCCCGCGATCGCGGAGACGATCAGCTCGATCTCCAGGGTCACCTCGCGCTCCAAGTGGACCCTCGGGGTCATCTTGATGGTGATGCCGATGTCCTGATACGTGTAGTTGACGACGGGCTGGGTGTTGAGGCCGCCCGCGGCGATGGCCTGGAAGGCGGTGTTGATGATGGGCACCTTCTGGCCGACGATGTACTCCATCTTCTCACCGGACAGGCCGCGGATCTTGGGCTGGGCGACGAACTTGGTGTCCGAATCGGCGGCCAGGAACTGGGCCACGGCCGAGGGCACGGTCATCTGGTAGTTGGCCAGGTCGCCGAAGTTGGTCCCCCCGATCGGGAAGTAGCCGTCTTCGTTCACGGTCCCGGGATTGAACTGGATGCCCAGGATGCCGGAGCTGAGATCGACGCCGAGCTTCTTCATCCGCGTCCGGTCGACCATCATGATCTGGATCTCGATGAGGACCTCGGCCTTGGCCTTGTCCCAAGCGCGGAGGAGCTTCTCGGCCAGGGCCACGACCTGGGGCGTGTCCCGGATGGTGACCGAGTTGAGGTTCTTGTCGACCTGAATGGACGGGACCTTGTACATCGTCTTGACCATCTGGGTCAGACGCATCTGGACATCGCTGGCGTCGAGGTTGGACAGATAGAAGGTCTTGATGGCGTTGAGCTCGTACTGCAGCCGCTTCTGGGGGTTGTCGGGGACGATGATGACGGTCCGCTCGTCGATGACGCGGGGGAAGTTCTTGCTGGCGACGCAGAGGAAACTGACGGCCTGCTGGAGGTCCTTGCCCGTCAGGTCGATGGCCAAGTTGGTATCCCGGAAGGTGTCGTCGTAGAGGAAGCTGACGCCGCCGACGCGGCCCAGGGTCTGGAAGATCGAGCGCAGGGAGACCTCGTTGCGGAAGCTCAGGTCGAGGGCCTCGCCGGCCCCCTTCAGCCGGACCGGGCCCTCGAGCCTTTCGGCGGCCTTCACGGGCTTGGCCGGAGGGGCGAGAAGGGCCTGGAGCTCCTGGGCCGCCTTCAGGTTCTGGGGATCGTAGGAGATGGCCTTCCGGTAGCTCGCCTCGGCCTCCTTCTTCTTGTTCTGGGAGACGAGGGTGCGGGCGTTCTGCTGGTAATAGAGACTGGCCGAAAGCTTGGCCCGGACGAGGGCCATGCGGTAGACGGACTCATTGGGGTGATCGAGGGCCGCCTTCTGGTACTGAACGACGGCCTCATCGTAATTCTGGTTCATCTCGGCCGTGACGCCCTGGTGGTAGTCCCGGCTGAGCGTCTGGCAGGCTCCGGCGGCGAGGGCCATGCTCAAGATCAGGATCAGGGCGTTCTTATTCATGGCCGGTCTCCTTGTCTCGGAAAGGTTCTGGTCTCGCCGGTGGGTCCCTGGACGACGATGGACTCGGCGCTCAGGCTGATGACCTTGTAGCCGGGGACGATCTCGTCGCCCTCCTTCACCGACAGCGTCTGGCCGCCGCGGAGGACGAGGGCGATCGTCTGCCCGCCGGACTTGATCGAGCCGATATAGCTGATGTTGAGGCTGAAGGACGGAGCGGCTTCGGGACCGGGCGTCCCGGCGGCCGGATCGGCCGTGGGTCCGGCCGTCCGCCGGACGGGCGCCGGGGCCGCGGTCGAGCGGGGCCGGAAGATGTCGCGGACGGGCGGGGCGATCTCGCCCTTGCCGAAGACGAGCAGGTCCTTGCGGACAAGAGGCTTCGGGGCTTCGCCGCTCTGGCCCGCGATGAGGACCGCGACCGAACCCAGGGCGATGAGCACCGCCGCCATGCGGATCTTTCTAGATGCCATAGTACCCCGCCAGTGTCAGCTTGGCGCTCAGGCGCTCGCCGCCCGAACTCGTCCTCGGGAATTCGACCTTCTCGATGACCAGGAACTTGGGGAAGGCCTCGATGGCGGCCAGGAGCTTCTTCAGCCCCGCGTAGGTGCCCGTAAAGGTGAACGTGACGAGCGTCTTGCGGACCTGTTCCTTCTCCAGCTCGGAGTAGCCGTAGTCGAGGTCGGTGATGGTCGTCCCGGCCAGAGCGAAGATCCTCTGAAGGTCCTGACGCAGCAGGACCTGGACTGCGGACCCTTCCTCGTAGAAATAGCTGGCCCGGAGCTCGGCCAGGTCCCGGCCGGCGTCCTCCCAGAGGCGCCAGTCGGCCCGGGCCTGGTCACGGGCCTGGACGGTCTTTTGCATGGTCTCGTGGACGCGGAACGAGGCCGTCCGCTCTTTCTCCAGCCCGCCGCGAAGCCGGACGAAGAGGACCAAGAAAGCGACCAGGAGGATGAGCGCGGCCAGACCGATCCGGACGAGCGTCCGGCGCTCCCGGTCGTTGAGCAGGTCAAAGAGGGCGTTCATAGGTCGCTGAGATCTCCGAGATAAGGCGGCCGTCCTCGCTCCGCTGTTCGCCGCCGACCTTGGGGTCCTTGAAGCCGTGGGCGGTCAGGGCGGTGATGAAGGCCAGCAGATCGTCCAGGCTGCGCGACATCACCCGCATTTGCACGGCGACCTTCCCGTCCGACATGAAGCTCGGAGTGAGGGCCATGATGTAGCTCGGGCCCGGGAGCGACTTCTCCAGCTCGGTGAGGAACCCGGTCCAGGAGAACATCTTCCGCTGAATGATGCCGTTGACCAGGTCCACCCGGGCCCGGCTGAGCTTTTCCTCGCGGGTGATGTCGGCCTTGAGGCGCGTCTCCTCGCGGGAGGCCTCGACCTGGACCTTGTTGGTCGCGGCGATGTCCGACTTGAGCCGGGCCGTCTCCCCGCCGTATTTCAGTACGGCGAAGACGGACAGTCCGGCCAGGACGACGATCAGGGCGCCCAGGATGCGGACCGCGGCCGCGTACAGCCGCCGGTTGCGGAGCGGCCGCGTGGCCAAATTCAGGTTGAGCGCGGCTTCGTTCATCCTAGGATCTGTCCGATGAGAGGGGCGAGGATGGCCTTGTGGGCATCCGTCCAGACCTCGGGAGCGTGATAGTCGACGGGCTCGATGGGCTGGGCGATCCGTTCCCCGAGCCGGGCCCTGATCTCCGGCTGTTCCACGGCTGCGGCGCAACGGAGCCACAGCCGTTCGACCCTCGTCCTGTCCCGGTCCTCCAGGAAGCGGATCGTGTTCTCGGCCTCGCGGACGATGTTCTCCTCGCGCTCGCCCGCGGCGGCGCCGGGGGCGCCGATGTCCTTCAGCCGGTAGAGGGACCAGCCGGGACCGGCCAGGGCGAGGACCGTCAGCGTCTCGTCCTCGATGTTGATGAGGACCCCGTTCTTCCGGCCGTCCGGCGGGACCAGGTTGACCAGGGCCAGGGACGGGGCCGTCACCAGGACCGGCTTCAGTCCGGCCTTCTCGAACAGGGCCTCGTACTCCCAGATGACCACCTGGCGGGCCATGGCCACGACGATCTTGCGGGCGCCGCGCCCGGGGGTCACGGCGTAATCGATCCGGGCGTCCTCGGGGATGAGCGGCATCTGCTTGCCGATGCGCCAGCGGATGAAGGCCTCCCGTTCCTGGCCGGAGCCGGGGAAGGAATCGACGCTCATGACAAAAACGCGCACGGAGGGCTCCGGGATGAGCAAGGCGGCCGATCCGGACGTCAGGCGCAGGTTCCTCTTCCCCTGGTCGATGGCTTCTTCGAGGGCGGCCGGGCCGATCACGTTGGGCCGGTCGAACGAGGGCGTCACCGGCCGCTCCCGGAAGGGCTGGACGAAGCCGCCCTTGACCGAGCCGTCGTTCCGGCTGACGCGGATGCCGCTGAGGTAGGTGGGGGCGATCTGGAACACGGCATCGGGCAGAAGACGCTCGGTGAAATGGGTCTGGAGCCGGTTCGAGATCGTCACGCGCTCACTCCACGAACGTCACTTTGTTCAGGTCCTTGATGCCGGTCACCCCGGCCAGGACCTTGTCCATGCCGACTTCCCGCAGGAACACCATGCCCTCGGCCTTGGCCCGCTTCTTGACTTCGGACAGGGGCCGCTTCTCCAGGATGAGCTCGCGGATGGGGTCCGAGAGCTCGAGGATCTCGGCGATGGCCGTGCGGCCCTGGTAGCCGGTGAAGTTGCATTCGGAGCAGCCCTTGGGCTCGTAGAAGACGGTCTCGGCGAAGCGGACGGGGTCGAGCCCCGACTCGACCAGCTGGGCGGCGCCGTAGCGGACGGGGACCTTGCAGGCCGGGCAGAGGATCCGGACGAGCCGCTGGGCCAGGATGCAGTTGAGGGCCGAGATGAAGCTGTACGGGTCGACCTGCATGTGCAGGAAGCGCCCGATGACGTCGAAGACGTTGTTGGCGTGGACGGTGGTGAAGACGAGGTGCCCCGTAAGAGCGGACTGGATGGCGATCTGGGCCGTCTCCGGGTCGCGGATCTCGCCGACCATGATCTTGTCCGGGTCGTGGCGGAGGATGGACCGCAGCCCCCGGGCGAAGGTCAGGCCCTTCTTCTCGTTGACCGGGATCTGGGTGATGCCGTCGACCTGGTACTCGACGGGATCCTCGATGGTGACGATCTTATCCTCGGGCGACTTGATCTCTGTCAGGGCCGCGTAGAGGGACGTCGTCTTGCCGCTCCCGGTCGGACCCGTGACGAGGACCATGCCGTAGGGCTGGGCGATGTACTTGCGGAACTTCTTCAGGATCTCGTCGGAGAAGCCCAGGACGTCCAGGCGCAGCTCGCGGATGGTCTGGGTGATCATCTCCTTGTCGAGGATGCGGATGACCGCGTCCTCGCCGTAGATGCAGGGCATGATGGAGACGCGGAAGTCGATCGTCTTGTCCTTGATCTTGAGCCTGAACCGCCCGTCCTGGGGGACGCGGCGCTCGGCGATGTCGAGGTCCGACATGACCTTGATGCGGGAGATGATCGGCGACTGGAACTTCTTGTCGATGGCCTCCATGGCCTCGCCGAGGACGCCGTCGATGCGGAACTTGATCTTGACGTCCTCGTCCTTGGACTCGATGTGGACGTCGCTGGCCCGCTTCTGGACCGCGGTGAAGATGATGGTGTGGACCAGCTTGATGATCGACCCGTCCTGGTCGGCCAGCTTCTCGATGGAGAT
Organism: Candidatus Aminicenantota bacterium; assembly: GCA_026393955.1. Lineage (GTDB taxonomy): Bacteria > Acidobacteriota > Aminicenantia > Aminicenantales > Saccharicenantaceae > RBG-16-66-30. The sequence goes on along the minus strand of JAPKZE010000359.1, from coordinate 1,989 downwards.
GACATCCTCTTCCTCGCCGCTCTCGCGCTCGACGACCTGGGTGACGAAGCCCTCCGTCGCGTCGCGGAGGACCTGCATGGCCGTCTCGCTCTTGCGCAGGGCCTCCAGGATGGCCCTTTTCGAGGTCGCGAAGACCTTGACCTTCCGGCCGAGGAAGGACTCGATGGCGTCGATCGAGGACAGGTCGGAGGGATCGGCGACGGCGATCTTCATGACGCCGTTGTCCTCGCCCAGGGGGACGAACGAGAGGCGGTGGATGAACTCGACCGGGAAGGACTGGATGAGATTGCGGTCGAGGTGCTCGGCCTCGAGGTCGATGTAGGGGACGCGGTAGCGCTCGGCCAGAGCGCGGACGTCCCTGTCGCCGCCGTCCGCCCTATCCTTGCTCACGCGCCGCGCCTTTCCGCCCGCTCACCGGGCGATCCGGATGATATTGAAGATCGGGATGTAGACCGCCAGCAGCATCGCCGCCACCGCGAGTCCCATCAGGATGATGACGACCGGCTCGACCAGCGTCACCAGCGTCTCGATTTTACCACGAACCCGGTCGTCGTAGAAATCGGCCATGTCGCCGAGCATGCCCTGCAGGTTGGCCGCGCTCTCGCCGATGCGGACCATGTCCAGCGCCAGCGGGGGGAACGTCCCGGACTGGCCCAGGGCGTCGGACAGCCCTTCGCCGTTCTTGATGCGCTCGGGGACGTCCTGCATGTGCCGGATGATCCATTCGTTGGGCACGGACTTGATGGCGATGCCGATCGCCGCGAGCAGCGGGATGCCGGCCTCGAGCAGGAGGCCGAGGGTCCGGCTGAACAGGCTGATCCCCGACTCTTGCCAGATCGTCCGGCCGAAGGGCACGCGGAGCTTGAGCCGGTCGAGCTGGTAGCGGAAATCCGGCCGGCGCCGCAACCGGACGACCGCCAAGACGGCCGCGACCGCGAGCGCCGCCATGACGTACCAGCGCGAGCTCAAGCCCGTGGCCAGGGCCATGACGAAGCGGGTGACCGCCGGCATCTCGGCCTCGAAGCTCTTGTAGAAATCGCTGAACTGGGGGATGACGAAGTTCATCAGGATGCCCATGAGCAGGAGAGAGAAGACGATGAGGACGGTCGGATAAGTCATGGCCGATTTGATCCGGGCCCGGGTCTGGGTGACCATCTTGGCGTACTGGATATAGCGCCCGATCGAGGCCGGCAGGTTGCCGCCCTTCTCCCCGGCCATCAGGCTGGCCGTGTAGACCGGGGAGAACAGCTTCTCGTAGGGCTGGAAGGCCTCCGACAGGGCCCGGCCCTTCTTGACCTCCCCGGAGACGTCGATCAGGATCTCCCTCAGATAGACGTTCTTGATCCGGGCGGTGATGGACTCGAGGCCCTTGAGGATGGGGTAGCCCGCCTTGATCATGGCGACGAGCTCCTGGTTGAACAGGATGATATCCCTCTCCTTGATCTTCCGCCCCAGCCGGAAGCCCAGGTTGCCCAGCCTGTTCCAATCGCGATGGACGGAGAGAATGAGGAGGCCCTCGCCTTCGAACGTTTTGCGGCACTCCTGGGCCGTCGTGGCGAGAACAGAGCGGGTTTCGATCCGTCCGTCCTCGCCGGCTATCCGGCAGAGATAGTACGGCATCTTGGCAAAATTCCGTAATATTTAGTCGGTCTTAATCTATTCCAGGGCACAATTATTGTCAATCCGATCCCCCGGACGGGGGCGGCTCGCGCCTGCGGGCAGCGCCGGCCTCCTGTCCGGGGCGGCTCCGAGCTGCCAGGGACAGCCCCCGCTTGCCTGAAGCGCCAGCCTCCAGTCCGGGGCAGTCCCGAGTGGCGAGGGACCGGCCTATGCTTCGAGGGACCGACGCCGTTATTGACAAAGTCCCTGATAAGAACAACAATGGTCAAGATGACCAAGACGGGCAGGATCATCTGGGGCACGCTGGCCGCGGCCGGCTTCGGCCTTCTCCTGGGACCGCAGACGATGAGGCCGGGGTCCCAGACGACG
>JAPKZE010000049.1 GCA_026393955.1 Candidatus Aminicenantota bacterium | reverse complement strand
GAAGGCCGAGGGCACGGTCATCATCGCCGTGCCCGACGATTCGATCGCGGCGGTAACGGCAACCCTGGCCCTCTCCGGAGTCTCCTGGACCGGCCGCGACGTTTTTCACACGAGCGGCATGCTCACTTCCGGCGCGCTGATCCCGCTGGCCAATAGGGGCGCCCGCGTCGCTTCTCTCCATCCGGTCCAGTCCTTCCCCCGAAAGGACCTGCCGGCCTCGATATTCAAGGGCATCACCTGGGGGATCGATGGCGACCGGAAAGCCGTCAAGGCCGCGGCCGCGATCGCGAGGGCTCTCGGAGGCCGGGTCCTTCTTCTCGGGGAGAGGACGTTTGGGCCCGACGCCAGCCTCCGGGACCTCTATGCGATCCATAAAAAAAAGCGGCGCTATCATGCCGCCTGCGTCCTGGCCTCGAACGCTCTGGTCGCGCTCGAATGGACGGCCGTTGAAGTGCTCAGGAGCGCGGGCGTGTCCGAGGAGGACGCCGTCCGGACGCTTCTGCCGCTCGCGCAAGTAACTTTACAGAACGTAAAGTCCCTTGGGCCCGAAAAAGCTCTGACCGGGCCCATCGCCCGGGGCGATATCTACACCGTCAGAGAGCATCTCATCGCTCTCAGAAGCGATCCCACGGCCAGGCAGACCTACAAGGCCCTTGGCAGACAAACCCTCCGCCTGGCGACGGCCAGGGGACTCCCCCCGGGGACAGTCAGGGCATTGAAGCGTCTGCTTTCAGGTAGATGACCTCTTCCTCGAGCCGGACGCCGAAGGTCTTGTAGACCAATTCCTTGAGCCGGTCGGCCAGGGCCAGAACGTCGGCCGCGCGGGCGTTCCCCTTGTTGATGATGAAATTACAGTGGACGTCCGAGACGGCGGCGTCCCCCACCGACCGCCCCCTGGCGCCGGCCTGGTCGAGGAGCTGCCCGGCGGCGATCCGGGCCCCGCTCTCCGCGCACGAATTCTTGAAGTAGCTGCCGGCGCAGGCCGTCCCGTGGGGGGGGTGTTTGGCCCACCTCTTCCGGAGGATATCTCGAATACGGGCCTCGGACTCCTGCCTGTCCCCCGGGGAGCACACCAGCACCGCCGACAGGACGATCGCGCCCCCCTTTTTCAGGGCCGAATCGCGATAGCCGAAGCCCAGGGCGTCCCTGGGGGCGACCTTGCGCCCGTCCCCCGGCAGGTACAGGGTGGCCGTCTCGAGGACGTCCCCGATGCTCCAGCCGTAGGCCCCGGCGTTCCCATAGACGGCCCCTCCGACCGTCCCCGGTATACCGGCCAGGAATTCAAGGCCGGTCAGCCCGGCCTCGAGGGCCTCCCTGAGAACGCAGGCGAGGCCCGTCCCCGAGAGAGCGTTCAGGCGATGCCCTTCCCGGACGACCCCATCAAGGCGGTTGCGAACGATGAGCCCCCTGTAGCCGGCGTCGTCAAAGAGGAGGTTGTAGCCTCCCCCGATGACGTAGAAGGGATATTTTTCGGAGACCGCCAGGGACACAGCCGTCTCGAGCTCGGCTTCGGTCCGGGCTTCGAAGAAGAGGTCCGCCGGCCCCCCGATCCCGAAGCTGGACAGGGCGGAAAGGGGGACTTTCTCCGAGGGAGAGACCCCTAGCCTGTCGAAAAAGGCCTCCCGGAGGCGCGTTTGGGGGTCCATGGGCGGTATTATAAACCAATCCTGGCATATTTTTTGCTATAATTATGGGTTGGATGGCTTGAATATTGACAAAGACGGAGATGAAGGCTATTATTCCTGAAATTTTCGAGTGAGGTTAGCATGAAAAGGACACTCTTTGCGACCATGACCTTGGTATTCGTTCTGGCGGGCCTCGCGGTCGCCCAGGGCGCCGACGAAGAATACCTCAAGGCCATGCAGCTTTCCGATAACTGCCAGAAGGTCCAGGCCCTCGAAGCGTACATCGCCAAGTACGCCGGCCAGGGCACGACCAACGAGCACTGGGCCTACGCCTACTGCTGCCTGACGCCGTGCGCCTCCAAGAACGCGGGGAAGGCTGCCGAGTACGGCGAGAAGGCCCTTGGCATGGCCGGCATCGATAACTCGACCAAGCTCCAGCTCATCATCGCCATTCCCCAGCTCTACTATGGCGCCGGGCAGGCCGACAAGGGCGACGCCGGGGCCCGCAAGCTCATCGACTACGGCAAGGGCCTGAGCGAAGCCAAGACGGGAGCCCAGCTGCAGGCGACCGGCTATTTCCTCATCGGGAACTCCGCGGAGAAGGCCGGCGACAACGTCAAAGCCACCGAGAATTACATCCAAGCCTATGACGCCTTCAAGGACCCGAACATCGTCAAGCAGATCAAGAGCCTCGCGGACAAGCTCTACAAGGCCCAGAAATACGCCGAGGCGGAACAGGTCCTCCAGAAGTTCTACGCCGCCGATCAGGGCCCGGAGAGCGCCACGGTCTACGCCCAGACCCTCTACAAGCAGGGCAAGACCGCCGAGGCCCTGGCCATCTATCGGGAAGCTTACGCCAAGAAGAGGACCGGGGGCCTGGCCCAGAACATCGCCATCATCCTGAACGCCCAGGTCAAGACCGACCCGTCCAAAACGATGGAGGCTGTGAACGCCAACATCGAAGCCGCCTTTCTCGTCCCGGCCCAGCAGAAGAACTTCCTCGGCCAGGCCCAGAACCTTTTCGTCGGCCAGGACAAGGAGCTGGCCTCGAGCTACGCCAAGATCGAGGAGCACAAGAAGGCCGTCGATGAGTTCAACAAGACGATCGACACGAAGTTCGCGGGCAAGAGCGAGGACGAGCTGTCCGACAGCGACAAGCGGCTCCTGAAGACGCTCAACGCCAACATCGAGGCCGAGAACCAGGCCATCGCCCAGATCGTGGCCAGCCAGAAGGGCGTCCTCGACAAGTTCAACGCCCTCGTCGCCCAGGTCAAGGCCCGGCTCGGCAAGTAAGGGCTCACCGGACCGCTCGCGACTCCCGCCGTCCGGCCCTCCGTGAGGCCGGGGGCGGGGTGTCACCGATAGAAGAGGGAGGGAAGACGTGTCCTCCTCAACCGCCGGGCCGAAGGACCGCGCCCGGGTCGAGGCGTTGCGCCGGAAGATCCTTCACCACGAGCGCAAATACTACGTTGACAACGACCCCCAGATCGCCGACGAGGAGTTCGACCGTCTCGTCCGCGATCTCCGCGACCTCGAAGCCCGCTTCCCCGGCCTGGTGACGCCCGAGTCGCCCACTCAGCGGGTCGGCGAGAAGCCCGTCGAAGGTTTCCCGACCGTCGGCCACCGGACCCCGATGCTGAGCATCGAGAACGGGTACACCGAGGACGAGATCCGCGAGTTCGAAGACCGCATCCGCAAGCTCCTGCCCGACCGGACTATCGCCTACACGGCCGAGCTGAAGATCGACGGCCTGGGCATCTCCGTCGTCTACCGCGACGGCAAGTTCGCCCGGGCCGTCACTCGCGGCGACGGCGACCGCGGCGACGACGTCAGCGCCAGCGTCAGGACCATCCGCTCGCTGCCGCTGGTCATCGAAGCCGGAGGGGAGGTCGAGGTCCGCGGCGAGATCTACCTGCCGTTCGCCTCCTTCCGGGCCATCAACCGGGACCGCGAGGAGGCCGGCGAGCCGCTCTTCGCCAATCCCCGCAACGCCGCGGCGGGCTCCATCCGCCTCCTCGATCCGCGGCTGGTGGCCGCCCGCAATCTCAGCGTGTTCCTCTACACCCTCTTCATCGACGGGCGGGAGGAGCCGACCCAGTGGGGCGCCCTGAAGAAGCTCAAGTCGCTCGGCTTTCCGACCGACCCCCATTCGCGCCGCTGCCCGACCATCGACGAGGCCCTGGCCTTTTTCCGGGAGTGGAACGGGAAGCGGGACAGCCTCGGCTACGACGCCGACGGCATCGTCCTCAAGGTCGACGGCGCCGAGGAGCGGCAGGCGCTGGGGACGACGGCCAAGTCGCCGCGCTGGGCCATCTCCTACAAGTTCCCCGCCCGGCAGGCGACGACCCGGGTCAACGACATCGTCGTGCAGGTCGGGCGGACCGGCGCGCTGACGCCCGTCGCCGTCCTCGAACCGGTCAAGCTGTCGGGCACGACGATCAGCCGCTCGACCCTGCACAACGAGGAGGAGCTCCGGCGCAAGGACGTCCGGGTCGGCGACTTCGTCCTCATCGAGCGCAGCGGCGACGTCATTCCCCAGGTCGTCTCAGTGATGAAGGAGCGGCGGCCGCGCGGCTCCGAGCCGTTCGCCTGGCCCAGCCGGTGCCCCGCCTGCGGCTCGCAGGCCTTCCGGCCCGAGGGCGAGGTCGTCTCGCGCTGCACCAACGCCTCCTGCCCCGCCCGGGTCCGGGAATCCGTCCTGCATTTCGCCGGGCGCCGGGCCATGGACATCGAAGGGCTGGGCGAGGCCAT
>JAPKZE010000481.1 GCA_026393955.1 Candidatus Aminicenantota bacterium | reverse complement strand
TGGCGGAGGAGTTCGGGGAGGAAGACGGCGATTTTCATGACAGGAACCCCTTCAGGAGGATCGTGGCCAGGAGTTGGAGGACGGCCAGCGGGGTCAGGACTTTCCAGGCGAACGAAACGACCTGATCGACGCGGATCCGGGACGTCAGGGCCCGGAGCAGGGACAGCAGGAAGATGATGAAGAGCGTCTTGACGACGAATTGAAGGAACCCGAGGACGGCCCCGCCGGGGAAGCCGCCGAGGAAGACGGCGGCCAACAGGCCGCTGGCCACGACCATCTCGATGTCGAACGTCAGCCGGAAGAGGGCCAGCTTCTTGCCTGAGTATTCGGTGAACGTTCCGCCCACGATCTCGGTCTCGGCGTGGGGGATGTCGAAGGGGGTCCGCTCGAGCTTGGCCTGCACGGCGATGAGGGCGACGAAGAAGCCGAGCACGTTGGCCAAGAGAAGGAGGGGCCTCTGCTGGTAGAAGGCCGCGATCTCGGCCAGCCGCCAGGAGTCGGCCAGGATGGCCGGGCTCAGGACGGCCAGGAAGAGCGGGACCTCGTAGCCGAAGAGCATCGTCAGGACGCGGGCCCCGCCGATCGTGGAGAAGAGGTTGGTCGAGGACCAGGCGGCCAGGAACAGGATGAGCGTCGGCAGGCTGAGAAGGTAGAGCATGACGATGATGTCGCCGGGGAAGGACGTCCAGCCCGGCACGCCCAGGTCGAAGTTCCAGACGGGCAGGAGCAGGCCCGCGGTCGAGACGACGGCCAGGCCGATGGCGGGCAGGACGTGGAAGAGGCCCTTGTCGGCCGCGTCGGGGACGATGTCCTCCTTGGCCAGCAGCTTGACGAAGTCGGCGATGGGCTGGAGCAGCCCGAAGCGGCCGGTATGGGTCGGGCCCATCCGGTTCTGGAACCGGGCGTAGACCTTGCGGTCGAACCACTCGCAGAACGTCGAGTACGCGAACAGGAACAGCAACCCGGGATAGACGAAGAGATAGAGGATTGTTCTCAGAACGGCCATACCGCATTCCCTTTCACGGGGGCATTCTTGGCCCGGGCCAGCGCCTGCCGGCGGAGGTCGCTCATCCGGACGACCGATTCCTCGCCGTTCCGGGCGCCGATCAGGGTCACGGTCCGCTCGGCGCAGCAGATGCAGGGATCGATGGCGGCGAAGATCAGGGGGATGTCGGCGATGAAGCCGTTCCGGAGCATCTCCACCGTGGCCGGGTAATTGCCGAGCGTCGGGGCCCGGACCTTGAGGCGCTCGGGCTTGTCCGAGCCGTTGGCCTTGATGTAGTGGATGTTCTCGCCGCGGGGCGCCTCGTAGCGGCTGACGACCTCGCCGGGCTTGGCTTTGCGCGGGGCCTTGCAGGCGATATCGCCCTCGGGGAGGCCCTGGACCATCTGCTCGATCATCTTGTAGGACTCGAGGAGTTCCTTGACCCGGACGACCACGCGGCCGAGGACGTCGCAGGTATCGGCCGTGCAGACCTCGAAGGCGAGCTCATCGTAGACGGCGTACGGGTCCTCCTTGCGGACATCCCGGGCGACCCCCGAGGCCTTGGCGACCGGGCCGGTCGCGCAGAGGGAGACGGCCTGCTCCTTGCTGAGCATGCCGACGCCGGCGATGCGGGCGACGAAGCTCGGCTCGGTGGCCCCGATCCGGAAGTAATACTCGCTCCGCTTCCGCAGGGTAACCACGCCCTCGAGGATCTTGGCTTTCTGGCCCTCGTCGAGGTCGCGGCGGACGCCGCCGATCGTGTTGATGGCGTAGTGGACGCGGTTCCCGGAGATCATCTCCAGGAGGTCCATGACGATCTCGCGATCGCGCCAGGTGTACATGAAGAACGAGTCGAAGCCGGCCTCGTGGCCGGCGACGCCGAGCCAGAGGAGGTGGCTGTGGACGCGCTCGAGCTCGGAGACGAGGTAACGGATGTAGAGGCCGCGCTTGGGCGGAGACAGCTCCATGAGCTTTTCGACGCCCTGGACGAAGCAGGTGGCGTGGGAGTGGGAGCAGATGCCGCAGATACGCTCGGCCAGGTAGATGTTCTGGGTCCAGTTCTTCTCCTCGGCGACCTTCTCGACGCCGCGGTGGTTGTAGCCGAGGCGCATGTCGACGCCGGTGATGACCTCGCCCTCGACCGTCATGCGCAGGCTGATGGGCTCCTTGAGGGCCGGGTGCTGGGGGCCGATGGGGATCTCGAAGCTCATGACTTTCCTCCGGGGATGACTTCCTCGGGCCGGACATGATGCCAGTCCTTCCTCAAGGGGTACTGGCCGTCCGGCCAGTCGTCCGGCAGGTTGAGCCGCCGCGGGTCCGGGATGCCCTGGACGACGATCCCGAACATCTCCTGGAGCTCGCGCTCGTAGAGGACGGCGCCGGGGATGACCGGGCAGATCGAGGGCAGGCGCGGGTCGGATCTCGGGATCTCGGCCCGGACATGGATGGTCGTCACGGGGGAGGCGAAGTGGTAGAGGAGCTCGAAGGCCTCGCCCTTGTCGAGACCGGTGATCGTGGACAGGAAGGCGCAGTCGTACTTGTCGCGGAGCACGGTCACCGCCGCGACGAGGTCCGCCGGCGCGACCTTGAGAAAGATGCGGCGGCGGTCGGGGTTCGTGAGCTCGAGGACTTTTTCCCCGAGGTCCCGCTTCAGGCTTTCGACGATGTCGGTGTCGGACATGGCTTTTCCTCGATGGCTAGAGTTTCCCGAGGAGCTTGACGACGCCGTCGACGATGGCGTCGGGCCGGGCCGGGCAGCCCGGGACGTAGATGTTGACAGGGATGACCTGGTCGATGCCGCCCATGATGTTGTAGGCGCCGCGGTAGACGCAGCCGGACATGGCGCAGGCGCCGACGGCGATGACGAACTTGGGGTCGGGGGTCTGCTCGTAGATGCGGATGATCCGATCCTTCATCTGGCGGGTGACGGGGCCGCTGGCGATGATGACGTCGGCGTGGCGCGGCGTCGCCTTGAGCAGGATGCCGAAGCGCTCGACATCGAAGCGCGGCGTCAGCGCGGCCACGATCTCGATGTCGCAGGCGTTGCAGGCGCCCGAGTTGAGATGGAGGATCCAGGGCGACTTGATCCTGGACCATCGCGTGAGCTTGCTGAGCATGTTAAC
>JAPKZE010000225.1 GCA_026393955.1 Candidatus Aminicenantota bacterium | reverse complement strand
TCGGGCTTCATCTTGACCGTATAGGCCTCGCCGCCGGCCCGCTGCGTGGAGAACCAGCCCTGCGCGACCGGTTCGTTGCCGTCGAGGACGAGATGGTACATCTTCTGTGTCACGAACTTGACCTGGATCCTGAACTCGATCTCCGTGGGCGAGGCCTTCAGGACGGTGATGTACAGATCGGGGACCTTCTGGCCGCTGTAGTAATTCATCTGCGGCTTCGACTTGTACGTCGTGGAGCACGCGGCGACGAGCGCCAGGGCGATGACGAAGATGGCGAGGGCGAATTTCGCGGATCTCATGGACAGCCTCCTTGTTCGCTGACGGATAAAGGGATGATGACGCGCGCCCCGGTCCGGATGGACTCGAAGCAGGCGTCGAGGACGCGCATGTTGTGCCAGGCGTCGGACGCGGGATAGCGGAGCGGGGCCCGGCCGAGAACGGCCTCGTTGAAATGCCCGACCATGAGGGTGAACATGTTCGCCCTCTGGATGGGCACCCTCTCGACCGGCGGCGACGAGCCGGCTCTGGAAATGGGACTCGAAGCTCGCGTCGCACAGGGCGAAGCGTCCGCCGGGGAATTCGAGCAGGACGGCCGCCGTCATGTCCACGCCGGTGGCCGGGTCGATGCGGGCGGCCGCGGTCGCCGCCGACGGCTCGGCGTCCAGGATGAGGCGGGCGAGGCTGATCGCATAGCAGCCGACGTCGTACAGGGCCCCGCCGCCCCGGGCCGGGGACCAGCGGTAGTTCGTGCCGTCGCGCTCGAAGCGGAAGGTGAAGGAGGAGTGGACCGAGCGGACCGGGCCGATCGCGCCCGTGCGGACGAGCTCGAGCGTCCGGGCGATCTGCGGATGGAACTTGTACATGAAGCCTTCCATGAGCAGGACGCCGTGCGTCTCGGCGGCCCGGATCATGTCCCGGACCTCCAAGGCGTTCATGGCCATGGGCTTCTCGCAGAGGACGTGCTTGCCGGCCCGCATGGCCCGGATGGACCACTCGGCGTGGAGGTCGTTCGGGAGCGGGTTGTAGACGGCTTCGACGGCCGGGTCGTCGACGAGCTCCTGATAGGTCCGGTGGGCCCGGGCGAATCCGAACCGGCGGGCCCAGTCGCCGGCCCGGTCCGGATCGCGCGCGGCGATCGCGGCCAGAGCGCCGTTGCCGGACTCGAGGACGGCCGGGATGAAGGCCTTTTCGGCGATCCCGGCGCAGCCGAGGATGCCCCAGTTGATCTTGCGGACCGTGCTCATCCCTGATCGCCCTTCCTTGTCTCCATCTTAAGCCAAGGCCAGCCCCGGCGCAATCCCCGCGGTCTTGCTTTCCGCCCGGCTGCTGAACGATACTACCGGCGGGGCTGAGCCCTGAAAGCCCGGGCAAATAAAAGGGAAACGGGTATCATGTCCCCCTTTTATAAGGAGATGTCGATATGGCCGAGAGCATGGACCGCAGGGAATTCCTCAAGGTGAGCGGCGGCGCGTCCGCCGGCGCCTTCCTGGCCAATTTCAGGAGCGACGCGTCACTCTTCGAGAAGACCGAACCGGCGGCCCGGCCGGTCCGCCTCGGCGTCATCGGCACCGGCAACCGCGGCCGGTCGCTCCTGTCGAACCTGCTGCTGATGCCCGGCCTCGAATTCCCGGCCCTCTGCGACATCGACCTCGACGCGCTGGCCCAGGCCCGGGACATGGTCGTCAAGGCCGGGCGGCCCCAGCCCGAGGGCTATTCCAAGGGGCCCGAGGATTTCCAGCGGCTCCTGTGGCGCGAGGACATCGACGCCGTCGTCATCGCGACGTCGTGGGACTGGCACACGCCGATGGCCGTCTGCGCCATGAAGAATAGAAAGTACGCCGCGGTCGAAGTGCCCGCGGCCATGACCTTCGAAGAGTGCTGGCAGCTCGTCGACACCCACGAGGCCACGGGTGTTCCCTGCATGATGCTCGAGAACTGGAGCTTCCGCCAGGACAACCTGGCTCTTCTCAACATGGTCCGCAAGGGGCTCTTCGGCGAGATCGTCCACGTCCAGGCCTCGCACACCCACGACTGCATCGACCACTGGTTCTTCAGCCCCGAGGGCAACATGCGCTGGGGCGGCCGCTTCCTCATCGATCACAACCGCTCCCAGTACCCGACCCACGCGGTCGGACCGGTCTGGTCCTGGCTCGACCTCGGCTGCGGCGATTACTTCGACACGGCCGTGACCATGGCCAACCGCCCGCTCGGCATCAACGATTACTTCGGCCGCAAGTTCGGCCCGAAACATCCCTA
>JAPKZE010000036.1 GCA_026393955.1 Candidatus Aminicenantota bacterium | reverse complement strand
GACCGCCGCGAGCCCGGCCGCGATGATGACGAGCGCGCGGGCTCTCATGGCCCTTTCTTCCGGCCGGCCTCGAGCCGGAGCCTGAAGGATTCGTAATTGACCTTGATCTCGGGGCTGTCGGGAGCGAGGCGCCGGGCGGCTTCGTATTCCCGGCCGGCCCCGTCCCAATCCCCCTTCTTCTCCAGGGCGACGGCCAGGTTGTTATGGGCCGCGGCGGACCCGGGGTCCTGTTCGAGGGCCGCCGTCCAATACCGGACGGCCTCGTCCCAGCGGTCCTCGCGGGCCGCGGTCACGCCCGCTTCCAGGGGGCCCGGGTCGGTCGGCTTGGCGCAGGCGACGGCCAGGAACAGGCCGGAGAGGACGACCGCGGGAAGGACCGAACGTTTCATGCCGACCCCCGGACAAGGGTATGTTTTTCCCAAGCTGGGGTCAAGCCCCCCGGGGCCGGCAAACTTGCCTCCCGGCCGGAATTATGGTATAAATGCGGCTCAAATCGAGACGAGAGAGATACGACCATGCCGAAAACCTGCGAGATCTGCGAAAAAGGCCCCGTCTTCGGGCATAGCGTCAGCCATTCCCACAAGTCCTCCCCGAAAAAGTGGAAGCCCAACCTCCAGCACGTCAAAGCCCAGACGCCCAAGGGCGTCCGCCAGATCTGGGTTTGTACGCGCTGCCTGCGCTCCGGCAAAGTGGTCAAAGCCGCCTAGCCCAGATCGGCCGGTCAGATCCTGTCGACCGACAGGACCTCTTTCAATCCGCTGATCCGCTTCGAGATGGCCTCGAGATGCCGAATGTCCCGGATCTTGACGTCCAGCGTGATCCGGGCCTTGCCTTCGACGACCATCGAGGCCTCGGCCTTGGAGATGTTGCCTTCGAGGTCGGCGATGGCCGCGGCGACCTTGGCCAGGACGCCCGGCGAGTCCTCCGACTTGACCAGGAGCCGGGCCTTGAACGTCCCCGCGAAGGACGGGTCCCACGACACCTCGACCAGCCGTTGGCCGTCGAGGATCTCCTTGCTCACGCGCGGGCAGCGCAGGGAATGGACGGTCAGGCCCCGGCCGGCCGTGATGTAGCCGACGACGGGCTCGCCCTTGACCGGCGAACAGCATTTGGCCAGCTTGATCATCTGGCCGTCGATGTCCTTGATCCGCACGCCCGGCCCCGCTCCGGGGACGAGCCGGGCCGCCGTTTTGGCGACGAGCCCGGGCCGGCGCGGCTCGACCAGGCCGAGGACGGTCATGACGAGCTTCGGATCGATGACGATCCGTCCCAGTCCCGCCTGCCGGTAGAACTCCTCCATGGTGGCGGCCCGCGGCCCGAGGACCGCGGCCAGGCGGGGGGCCTGGTCCTCCTCGCGCCGCAGGTCGGCGGGCAGAGCGAATTTCCGGACCTCCTTCTCCCACAGCTTCCGGCCGAGCGCCACGCTCGAGGTCCGGCTCTTGAGATTGAGCGAGCGGCGGAGCTCCTGGCGGGCCCCGGCGGTGGCCGCGGCCGCGAGCATGCCCCGCGTCGGCGCCTTTTCGGAGGCGGTCAGGATCTCGACGATGTCGCCGGTCCGGAGCACGGTCTTGAGCGGGGCCGGAGAGCCGTTGACGCGGGCGCCCGAGGCGTGGAGCCCGACCTCCGTGTGGATCTTGAAGGCGAAGTCGAGCGCTGTCGCGCCGGGGGGCAGGTTGATGACCTTGCCCTTGGGCGTTAAGACGTAGACCTCCTCAGGGATGAGGTTGGCCTTCAGAGTGCGCAGGAATTCCTCGGGATTCTTCTTCTCCTCGAACAGGGCGGCCATCTCCCGCAGCCAGTGGAGCCGCCGGTCCTCGACGACGGGGCCCGCGGGCGTGTCGTCCTTATACCGCCAGTGGGCGGCGATGCCGTTCTCGGCGAGGTCGTGCATCTCCCGGGTCCGGATCTGGATCTCGATCATCTTCCGGCCCTCGGTGATCACGGTCGTGTGCAGGGCCTGGTAGAGGTTCGGCTTGGGCATGGCGATGAAGTCGCGGAAACGCTGGGGCAGATGCGGCCAGCGCTGGTGGATGATGCCCAGGATGGCGTAACAGTCCTTGACCGAATCGGTGATGACGCGCAGGGCCAGGAAATCGAAGACCTGGTCGAAGCCGATGTCGCGGCGCTTCATCTTGCTCCAGACGCTGTACGGCCGCTTGATCCGGGAGAAGACCTCGGCCGGCAGGCCGTTGGCCTTGATGAGGTCCTCGAGCGACCGCTTCATGGCCGCGAGCTCGGCCTCGGCCGCCTTTCGCTGGGGCTCGACCGCCGCGGCGATCTTGGCGGACTCCTCCGGCGCGACGTAGCGGAACGACAGGTCCTCGAGCTCGGCCCGGATGCGGCCCATGCCGAGGCGGTTGGCGATCGGCGCGTAGATGTCGAGCGTCTCGCGGGCGATCTGCCGCTGCCGCTCCTCGTCGAGGTAGCGGAGGGTCTTGAGGTTGTGGATGCGGTCGGCCAGCTTGATGAAGACGACCCGGATGTCGTCGGTCATAGCCAGGATGATCTTGCGGATCGTCTCGGCCCGGCGGACCTCGGGCGACACTTCCTGGACCCGGCTGATCTTCGTCACGCCCTCGACGAGGTCGGCGACCTC
>JAPKZE010000222.1 GCA_026393955.1 Candidatus Aminicenantota bacterium | reverse complement strand
ACGTAGATCAGGCCGAAGGTCAGGCCGTACTTCTGGAATTCATCGAGCCGGGTGGCCAGGGTCATGTCCAGGTACTGCTTGGAGGGGATGCCCGTCTCGGTCTCGACGAGGCCCATCTTCTCGAGCTCGGGCAGGGACAGCGGCAGGGTGACCTTCGGCGCGGTGCCGGTGAAGGTCTCGACGGCTCCGAGGATCTCGCCGTTGTCCTTGAGCACGGGGATGATCCTCAACGAGACCGGGGTCCGGAACCCGTCCTTGTGCTGGAGATAGACGTCGAGCGTGCGCGGGGCGCCGTCCTTGAGGGTCATGGCCACGGGGCACTTCTCGCGGCAGATGTCGACCCCGCCGAAATCCACGAACTGGACCGGCCCTTCGAAACACGCCTTCCCCAGGACGGCAGCGGCCTCCCGGCCCGAGATCTGCTCGGCCGCCTTGTTCCAGTAGACGCACTTGCGGTCCCGGTCCAGCCAGACGACCGCGTCCTGGACCTGGTTCAGGACGCTGTTGCAGAGACTCTTGGTCGCGCCCCGGAAGATGTCGAGGATATTGTCTTCGGCCATGATCGTTCCTTCCTTTAGGGCTAATTCTAAGGCGGACCGGTCCCAATATCAACCGTTTTGTTGGGGGAGGCCCGATTGACACACCGCTAACCTCGTGTTATCCTGCCGACACCGCCCAGGGGTGCGCCGCCATGGACAAGCTTCTCGGGACACGACTCAAGAGGGCCCGCGAGGAGGTCAATCTCAGCCAGGGCGCGTTCGCCAAGTCCCTCGGATTGTCTTCGGAGTACATCTCCCTCCTCGAGTCCGGGAAGAGGACGCCCAGCTTCGAGACGCTCCTCAAGGTCGCCGGATTCCTCAATAAGAACGTCTCCTATTTCTTCGAGGACCGAAGGCCGGCCTTCGACAGCCTGTTCGACCGGGCGGTCGGGGAGAACCGGGTCGAGGCCGACGAGCGGGTCCGCAAGGACCTCCTGAAGTTCCGGGCCACCTGCGAAAGATACCTCGAGCTCGAGGAAACGACCGGGCGGCGCCTGGCCCTGGCCCCCCAATACGCCCGCATCTCCCCGGAGCGGCTGGCCGAGGAGGAGCGGCGCCGCCTGGGGCTCGGCAACGAGCCCATCCGCGACGTCATGGGCCTCTGCGAGGTCAACGGCTGCCGCATCATCCGCCAGACGCTTTCCGACGAGGCCCGGATCGCGGGCCTGTTCGTCTACGACGAGGAGCACAAGGCCGCTTTCGCCCTGGTCAATGCCAATGAGCCGCCTGGACTCCAGACGCTCATCGCCGCCCATCTCTACGGGCACTATCTCATGGACCGGGCCGACAGCCCCATCATCGACAATTCCGACGTCGTCGTCGATGAATACGTTTCGCTCTACCCGCCGCGGGAGCAGTTCGCTCAGACCTTCGCCTCCCGCTTCCTCGTGCCTCCGGACAAGCTCCGCGAGCTGGTCGAGAAGGACCTCCGGGCGAAAAGCCTGGGTTTCGACGACGTCCTGTTCCTCAAGCGCTATTTCGGCGTGAGCACGCGGGCCATGCTGCGGACGCTCCGGGGGAAGGGCTTCCTGCCCGAAGCGAAGTTCGAGGAGTTCTTCAAGAGGAATCCGGAGGACCGGGAGCAGGAGGTCTTCGGGGGCCTGTCGGGACAGGAAGAGCGGCGTTCGAGGACCCTGTTCCGGAAGTCCAAGACCATTCTGTCCGACCGCTTCCGGCTGCTGGCCGCCGAGGCCGCGGTTACGGAGAAGGCCCGGGCGGGGAGTCCGCCTTCGCCGCCGGCCTCGGGAGGTTCCGATGAATAAGACCGTCCGCATCCTGTTGATCTTCCTCGCGGTCGACGCCGTGGCCGCCGGGGTCTATTTCGGCGTCAGGGCGCTCGGCTCCGGCCGGGCCGCGGACCCGACCGCGGGCGCGGATTGGGTCACCATGGCCGCCTCCTACCAGCCGGCGACAGAGCTCGAGGAATTCATCAAGACGGACTACGAAGAGAAGGAGCTCCTGCCGCTCCAGTTCCGCAATTTCGGCCGCGATCCCGCCGTGCTCAAGAAATTCCGGGGGGCCAAGCTCGCCGGCGCCGGGGTCTCCGTCCTCGAGATGCAGTTCAAGGGCCTCGAGGACTGGTCCGTCGTCGAGATCTGGTTCAAGGGCGAGGAGGGCCGGGAGATCCGCCGGACCATTCTCTACGTCCTGACCGATAGCGCCTGGAAGGCCGGCGACAGCGGCCGCCTGGCGGATTGACGGCGCGTCGCGCCGGCGGAGGTTCCATGTCCATCCGATCCCTCAAGACGGACGTCCTTATCGTCGGGGCCGGGCCGGCCGGCCTCACAGCCGCCATCTATGTGGCCCGGGCCGGAAAGAAAGCCCTCGTCCTCGAGGGCCGGAGCGCGTCGCGTCTGGCCATCCCTTACACCATCGAGAACTACCCGGGCTTTCCGTCCATCGACAGCCGCGAGCTGCTGGACATCTTCAGGAAACAGGCCGTGTCCTTTGGCGCCGAGGTCATGGCCGGCGACGCCATCGCCTTCGCCCTCGAAGGGGATCCCAAGTACGTCACCACCAAGGACGCCGTCATCGAGGCCGGCGCCGTCATCCTGGCCACCGGGAAGCCCCTGCCCAAGGAGCGGCTCATTCCGGGCGAGGACAGGCTCATCGGGCAGGGCGTGAGCTACTGCGCCACGTGCGACGGCCCGCTCTTCAGGGGGGCGACGGTCGCCGCGGTCGGGCACGCCGAGGAGGCGTTGCATGACGTCCATGCGCTCCAGTCCATGGGCTGCAAGGTCCTGTGGGTGCCCGGCCGGACGGGTGGGGCGGCCGATTCCGCGGAAGCCAAGGCCCTCGAAGGCCATGGAGTGACCATCCGTCGCGACGGCAAGATCAAGGAGATCCGGGGTGAGACCCGGGTGGAGAGCATCCTCGCCGAATCGCCGTCGGGACAGGAGGTCGTCGAGGTCGCGGCCGTCTTCGTTTTTCGCGAGATCCCGGCCGGGCCCCTGTTCGAGCGGGCGGGGATCGCGCTCGACCAGAAGCAGAGCGTCGTCGTCGACCGCTTCCAGAGGACGAACGTGCCGGGCGTCTTCGCCGCCGGCGACAACACCGGCGGCGGCCTGCAGGCCGTCTCGGCCGCGGGCGAAGGGTGCGTGGCCGGCATGCAGGCCCTCGTCTATCTGCGCAAGTAACGGGGCTCAGGCGGTCTGGCCGTTACGGGCGGGATGCCGGTTGAGGCGGAAGGTGATGTTCTTCGAACGGGAGATGGTCACGCGTCCGCCGATGGGCACGGCCATGAGGTTGCGCCGGATGCCGTGGCCGAAGTTCGAGACCGTCAGGATAGGCAGGGGAGCGCCCTGACGGCGCCGGTCGCGGATGACGTCGGCGAGATAGGATCGGATGAAGCCGACCGCCTCGCGCCGGGCCTTCCGGGGCGTCGGGTCTTTTCCCGGGGGGGTCACCGATCCGATGACGATCCCCTTGATGCCTGCGAAAACGTTGTGGCGCCGCAGGGCCGCGAGCAGCCGGTGCAAGTCCTCGACGTCGACCTGGATGTCCTCGAAGAAGAGGATGTGCCTCTTCCAGCTGAACTTGGGCGGTCTGCCGCGGTTGAGGAAGTTGACGAAAGTGGACAGGTTGCCGCCGATGGGGATCCCGGACAGCTTCCGGGCCGGCGGCGGCGTGAGCCAGGCCGAACCCTTGTAGTGGATCTCGTCCCCGTTGATGAGGCCGAGGAGGTTCCGAAAATCGCCCTTGCCGACCTTGAGCGAGGGGAAATAGATGGCGGGGACCCGGCAGGCATGGTAGATCTCGTTGAGGAGGAAGGTGAAGTCGGAAAAGCCGACGAACAGCGGCCGCCGGGCCCGGATGACGCGAAGGTCCTTGGCGTCGATCTTACGGACGAGGTCCTCGGCGCCCGTCCCCCCGGCGACCGAGATGATGAGATCGAGCTCGCGGATGGCCTCCTTGAAGACGGCCGCCCGGTCATCGACAGGGGCGGTGACGTGGCCGATCTCGGCGTCGCTCGAATACAGGTGGGGGCTGAGATAGACGTCCCGGACCCCCAACGCCTTGCGAAGGCGGTTGGCCGTGCGGTTCAGCACAGGCCTCTCCTTCACGGAGAGACACGTCGAAGGGGCGATGAAGCCGATCTTTTCGTAGGCCAAAGGGCCTCTGATCAGAAGGATTTGAGCTTCTGGCCGGGCCCGGACATCTGGAGGGCCTTAAGGGCCTTCAGCTCGATCTGACGGATCCTTTCCCGGGTCAGCTTGAAATGCTGGCCCACTTCTTCGAGGGTGTACTCCCGCCCGTCGCCGAGGCCGTAGCGCATCCGCAGGACGAGGGTCTCGCGTTCGGGCAGGGTCCGCAAGGCCGCCTCGATCTGCTCGCGGAGATTGATGTGGATGACGGTATCGGGCGGCGAGGGGAAGGACTTGTCCTCGAGCAGGTCGCCGAGGGAGCCTTCGCCGTTCTCCCCGAGAGGGGTCTCGATCGAAACCGGGTCCTGGGACGAGTAGAGCATCTCCAGGACCTTGTTGACGGGCAGGTTCATCCGGCGCGCCAGATCTTCGGGATTGGGCAGCCTGCCGCTCTCCTGGACCGAAGTCTGGGAGATCTTCTTGAGCCGGTGGATGGTCTCTGTCAGATGGACGGGGATGCGGATGGTCCGGCCCTGGTCGGCGATGG
>JAPKZE010000378.1 GCA_026393955.1 Candidatus Aminicenantota bacterium | reverse complement strand
GTCCGGATCGAAACGCATCCATTCGATGCCGAACGGGCTCGTCTCGAAGCCCGCGACGTGGATCTTGAGATGCGGCAGGTGGACCTCGTCCGGCCGGGGAACGGTGGTCGGGATGCCCAGATGGTGATAGCGCCAGCCCAGCCCGCCGACGGCAAAGGGCTGCTCGTGAGCCTGACGTTCCGTTCTCATGGCGGTCCCTCCTATCGCGCCTAAACGCCTTCGCTTTTCTCGAAGAAATACGTCCCGAGGAAGAGCATGACCAAAGCGAAGCCGATCATGGCGGCCAGGTCGACGACGACCGGGAGCGATGATGTCCCGATCAGGACGGCCCTCAGACCGTCGACCCCGTAGGTCAGCGGATCGACGTACGACATGGCCCGGACGGCCCAGGGGAAGTTCTCCAGGGGCGTCAGCGCGCCCGAGAGGAAGAAGAAGGGGAAGATTATGAAGTTAATTACGATGCCGAAGCCCAGCAATTACATCATCCGCGAGGCGAAGATGAGGCCCAGGCCGATAAAGGTGAAGGCGATGAGCAGCATGAAGACGAGGCCGAAGGCCAGCGCCGCCAGTCCGTGAAAACGGAAGCCCATGACGAGCGAGGCCCCGAAGATGAGCAGGCCCTGGATCATGGACGTCGTGGTGCCCCCGGCAATGCGGCCGAGGACGAGCGACACCCGGCTGACCGGGGCGACCATGATCTCCTTGAGGAAACCGAATTCTTTGTCCCAAAGAACGGACATGCCCTGCATCGACGAGGAGAAGAGCAGCGTCATGCCGATGATGCCGGGGGCCAAGAAGCCGATGTAGCCGGCCCCGCCGCCCATGCCGGGGACGGGCATGCGCCGGAAGCCGAGCCCGAGGAAGGCCAGAAAGAACACTGGCATGGCCAGCGACCCGACGATCCGGGACTTGGCCCGGAAGTACCGGATCATCTCCCGGCGCCAGAGGACGTAGACGGCGGTCCAGTGGATCCTCATCGTCATCTCCGCCCGTGGCCCATCATCATGCCCCGGTTGCGTTCACTCGGGCTGGCCTCCTGCTCGCGGATGGTCCGGCCCGTGAAGTGGAGGAAGACGTCCTCGAGGCTGGGCTTGCGCAGATTGACGCAGTTGACCGTCACGCCCTTCTGCTGGGCCAGCATGACCAGCTCGGGAATGCGTCGCTCCCCTCTCTCCATGGTCAGGGACAGGACGTCCTCATGGAGCTTGGACCGCTTGATCCAATCCAGACGGCCCAGCTCGTCCAGGAACGCCGGCACCTCGCCTTCGAGCTCCAGGGAGATGACGTCGCCGCCCAGGGTGTCCTTGAGCCGGGCCGGCGTGTCCAGGGCCACGAACGTGCCGTGGTCCATGATGGCGACGCGGTCGCAGAGGAAGTCGGCCTCCTCCATGTAGTGCGTCGTCAGGATGATGGTCACCCCGGCCTCTTTGTTGAGCTTGCGGACGTACTCCCAGATGTGGCGCCGTGTCTGGGCGTCGAGGCCCAGGGTCGGCTCGTCCAGGAAGAGGACCTTGGGCCGGTGGGTCAGGCCGCGGGCGATCTCCAGGCGCCGCTTCATGCCGCCCGAATACTTGTCGACGGGCGTCGCGGCCTTATCCGTGAGCTCGACGAGCGTCAGGACCTCGTCGATGCGCCGGCGGCGCTCGGCTTTTCCGATGCCGTACATCATCGTGTGGAATTCCAGATTCTCGCGGCCGGTCAGACGGCCGTCGAGGGCCGGCTCCTGGAAGACGATGCCGATGCTCTTGCGCACGGCGTCGCGGTCGCGGGAGATGTCGAAGCCGGCCACGACGGCGGTCCCCGAGGTCGGGCGGAGGAGCGTCGCGAGCATGTTGATCGTCGTCGTCTTGCCCGCGCCGTTGGGGCCGAGCAGTCCGAAGAGCTCCCCTTCTTCGACATTGAACGAGATGCGGTCGACCGCGGTGAAACCGTCGAACGTCTTCACCAGGCCGTCGACACGGATGGCGTCCACAGGGGCTACTTTCCGATCTCTTTGCGGATCGCCTCCAGCTTCTCCTTGAGGACCGGAGCGAAAGTGAAGAACTGCTGGAGCGTGGCGCAGCCGTAGTCGGCGCAGTGGGCGCAGGTGACGACGCCGCGGGCGGAGGCGCAGATCCGGATGCCGCAGGTCGCGGCGTGGGCCGTGCTGATCCGCTTGCCCGAGGAACAACCGTCGCAGACGCAGACGTCGCCGCCCATGTCCTTGCCGCCGAACTGGGCGGCCCATTTCTTGGCCACCGCATCGAGCTCGGCCCGGTCGTTCTTCTGGGTCGCGACGTAGGCTTCGCACTCCCCGCAATCGAGTCCGCAATAGGCTTGGATCCTGGCCATGTGACACTCCTGACGGGAAGATCGCAATGATGGGGACGATAATAGACCCTGGCGGGGAACGGTGTCAAACCGGCCGCGTGCCGGCGGGTTAGACTTCGCGCCAGGTCGCCGTGTATCCGGTCAGTTCGTCGGGCACCACGATCCCGGGGTCGGCGAGCTCCCACGTCCCGGCAAGACCGAGCTCCCGGGCGGCCATCTCGAA
>JAPKZE010000292.1 GCA_026393955.1 Candidatus Aminicenantota bacterium | reverse complement strand
TGGCCATCTTCAAGGGGATCGAGATCTTTCTCGGCATCATCGGCGCCCTGACCCTGCTTATCGGGGCCGTGGGCGTCACCAACCTCATGTATGCCGTGGCCAAGGAGCGGACCAAGGAGATCGGCATCAAGCTGGCCATCGGGGCCCGGCGCCGGACGATCGTCGGCCAGTTCTTCCTGGAGACCGTTTTCGTCTTCGCCAAGGGGACGTTCTGGGGCTTCATCACCGCCTTCAACATCGTCAACCTCGTCCGGCTGGCCCCGATCAACTACGATTCGTTCGGCATCGAGGCCTATCTCCTGCGGCCGGAATTTTCGCTGAGGATCTTTGTCATCTATATCGCCGTCCTCGGCGTCGTGTGCTTCCTGTCGGGCATCTTCCCGGCGCTCCGGGCTTCCCGGGCCAACCCCATCGAGTCTCTGCGCTATGAATAGAAGGGCATCATGATCGATCTCAACGGCATCACCAAGGTCTACAGGACGGGCAGCCAGTCCCTGGAGGCGCTCCGCGGCGTCACCCTTCGGATCGGCCGGGGCGAGTTCGTCTCGGTCA
Source organism: Candidatus Aminicenantota bacterium (assembly GCA_026393955.1). Taxonomy (GTDB): domain Bacteria; phylum Acidobacteriota; class Aminicenantia; order Aminicenantales; family Saccharicenantaceae; genus RBG-16-66-30. The sequence goes on along the minus strand of JAPKZE010000292.1, from coordinate 10,338 downwards.
TGGGCCCGTCCGGGTCGGGCAAGTCGACCCTGATGAACATCGTCGGCTGCCTGGACACGCCTTCGGCGGGAGAGTACTTCCTCGACGGCGACAAAGTGGCCGGCTTGACGTTCGACGAGCTGGCGGCCGTCCGTAACCGCAAGATCGGCTTCGTCTTCCAGAACTTCAACCTCCTGCCCTACGCGACGGCCTGGGAGAATATCGAGCTGCCGATGCTGTTCGACGGCAAGAACGGGAGGCGGCGGCGCGAGCGTGTCACCGAGCTCCTCAACGCCGTCGGGCTCTTGGACTGGCGCGACCACCGGCCCACGCAGCAGTCGGGCGGCCAGCAGCAGCCCATCGCCCTGGCCCGGCCCCTGGCCAACGATCCGCCCATCCTGCTCGCCGACGAGCCGACGGGGAACCTCGACTCGAAGAGCGGCGAGGAGATCATGGCCATCCTGACGGACCTGTGGCGCGAAGGCCGGACGATCGTCATGGTCACCCACAACGACCACATCGCGGCCAGGTCCGAGCGGACGATCCGCCTCTTCGACGGCCAGGTCCTGGCCTGATCCCCTCCTTCTCCGGACGGCGGGCCGGGGCCGATTGACACGGTCCGAACCGCGGGGCTATCATGCCCGTATCGCCGGGCCGCGAGGAGGGACGAGATGCACAAAGGCCTGATCCCCGTTGTCCTGGTCCTGACCGGCTTTCTGGCCGTGCCTCCGCCGGCCGCCGTCCAGGACCTGACCTGGCAATCCTTCAAGGGCTACGACGTCCCCTACGTGCCGACGCCGACCGAAGTCGTCGACGAGATGCTCCACCTGGCCGGGGTCAAGGCCGGCGATGTCCTCTACGATCTCGGCTGCGGCGACGGCCGGATCGTCATCGCCGCGGCCAAGAGGTACGGGGTCAAGGCCGTGGGCATCGACATCGATCCCCTCCGTATCCAGGAGAGCAACGCCAACGCGGCCGCGGCCGGCCTCACGGGCAAGGTCCGTTTCATCCAGCAGGATCTCTTCGAGACGGATCTTCGGGACGCCACCGTCATCACCATGTACCTCCTGACCTCGGTCAACCTGCGCCTCCGGCCCAAGCTCCTGGCCGACCTCAAGCCCGGCACGCGCCTGGTCTCGCACAGCTTCGAGATGGGGGAGTGGCGGCCGGACAAGACCAGCCTGGTCACGACCTCCTTCGGCGACGAGCGCGACGTGCACTTCTGGATCGTGCCGGCCAATGTGACGGGACGCTGGGAATGGGATCTTGCCGGCGGCGACCGGTCGATCCACTGCGTGCTCGAAGCCGCCCAGGAGTTCCAGGACGTGACCGCCGCCGGCAAGGAGGGCGACTGGCCCCTGGCCGTCGGCGACATCCGCCTCACCGGGGACGTCCTCAGCTTCCGGATCGATACGGAAGCGGACGGGAAGATGGTCTCGACGCTCTACGAGGGCCGGGTCGCCGGCGACAGGATCGCCGGAACGGTCAGGCCGGCGGGCGCCGCGAAGGCGGCGGCCGTCGCCTGGAAAGCCTCGCGGGATCCCCGGACGGCCGTTTCGATCGCCAAGTAGCCTCCCCCGACCCCGGATCAATCGAGCGAGAAGGCCCGTGACGACAGGGCCATGAGGGCGACCAGTCCGGGATCGAGGTCGGACAGCCGGTCGCGGCCGGCCGGGAGCTTGTCCCCGAGCCGTCGCCGCAGCCTGCGCAAATAGGAAAAGCGGACGGGGAAGCCGCGCTTCGCCCGGCGCACGAAGGCCCGGCGGAAATACTCCGGCTGCTTTCCGGTCGATTCCCGGAACATCAGCGCGAGACCGCTGCCGATGGCGTCGCACAGGGCCGGACGGCCGGGCGCCGGCCCCCGCCGGACCCGTTCCAGAACGGCGGCGAGATAGGCCTCGAGCCGGAGGGCCGTCGCATCGAGGGGGAGGCCCGCCCGTCCCGGCGAGAACAGGGTCCGGTGACCGCAGCGGGCGTCCTCGGCCATGTCCTGGAGGTCGTCGGCCAGCTGCAGGACCGTCCCGAAGCCGAAGGCGAATTCCTCGTCCTCCGGCCGCAGGGTGCCGGCCACGAGATAGCCGTCGGCGAGGACCGAGGCGCCGCCTTTCTCCAGGCTGATGGACAGGATGTCCTCCGTCGACGGCCTGTCCGCGGCCCGCTGCTGGGGCAGGCTCTTGACCTGGGCGTTGTAGATGGCCAGGAGAGACTGATAAACCCCGGGGAAGGCGGCCCGCGGGTACTGCCGCTCCATGAGGCGGACGAGGGCGGCCAGCTTCTCCTCGGCGGGGGAGGCCGGAGCCGCCGCGGCGCCCTCGAGCCAGCTCCTGAGCCGGGCGACGAAGTCCAGCTTCCCGGTTTCCGCCGTCCGCGCGTCGTCGAGCATGTTGTCGAGGTACGGGTAGACCATGCTGTAAGCGAAGATGGCGTCGGTGTGATCGATCGGCAGGCCCAGGTCGAACTGGAGCGAGTTCATGATCCAGACGTTCCGCAGGGCCTGGTAGGCCGAGGGCAAGCCGAGGTCGGGATCGAAATCGCGCGCGGCCCGGAGGAAGTTCCGGGTCGCCTCGACGAAGCGCCCGTCGTAGACCTCTTCGAGGGGCAGATCGACGAGCCGGAGGAGCCTCTTGAACGCGGGGCGCAGGCCGGCCGCGATCTCCTCGAGCCGGGCTGCGTCGAGGGCGCCGTCGAGGAAGGCGGTCCTCAAAGGCTCCGAGGACAGTCCGGTGACGAGCGCCGAGAGCTCCCGCTCGACGGCCCGCTTCTCGGCCCGCGCGTAGCGTTTCTTCGGGGGCGCCGGTTCGTCCGGAGCGGTCCGCCACAGGTCCGCGTGCCGGCGGACGAGCTCCTCGACCCGGAGGCCGAGGGCCCCGGTCCCGTCCGAAAGGAAGGATTTGAGATCGCTCATGGCGCTCGCGGGTCCGATTATAGGACAAAACCGGTCCGACCGGAACGTCCGGGAATATTGACACGGCCCGTCCGGACATCTATCATCCCCGCCGCCTCTTGAAGGGAGGGCCGTTAATGACGAACGCCGACATCGCCGCCACGCTCGAGCGCCTGGGGATCGCCTTCGCCCGGACCCGTCCCGACCTGCCCATTGCCGGCAGCCCGGAGAGGTGCCTCGAACGCCTGGCCGCCGAATCGGACGACGGCCGCGTGTGGATCGTCGAGAAGCACGAGCCCCGGATGTCCGCCCGCAAGCAGGAGATCGCCGAGGCGGCGTCGTTCCTGGCCGCCCGCCTGCCCGAGGTCAAGCCCTGGCTGGCCTTCGCGCCGGGCCGCTTCATCGCCGAGCGAGCCGACGGCGCCTGGCAGGTCTCGCCGTTCGTGCCGGGGGATCCGCTCGACCGGCCGGCCTACGCGTTCGAGGGCTGGCGCGGCCAGGCCCTGGCCGATCTCCTCATCCGTTTCCGGAGCGCGGCCGCGGACATGCCGGGGCGCGACAGCGGGGACCCCTTTTCGCTGGCCGGGTTCGTCCGCGAGCTCTTCGGCAAGATCAGGGACCGCCGCCGCCCGCTCTTCGAGCGGCTCTACCCGGCCCTGCTTCACCTGGAGCGCGACCTCTTCCCCAAGCTGGACCTCGTCCCGGCGAGCTTCTGCCACGGCGATTTCCATCCGCTGAACGTCATCTGGTCCCGGTCCGGCATCAACGCCCTGATCGACCTGGAATTCTGCGGCTTCCGGCCCGAGACCTACGACGCGGCGGTTCTGGTCGGATGTCTCGGGATGGAGGACCCCGGCTGCCTGGATCGGGACCTCGTCAGAGCGCTCCTGACCCGCCTGAAGGCCGGGGCCGGCTACGCCGGGCCGGGCTGGGATTGCTTCCCCGACCTGGTCCTCGGCCTTCGCTTCGCCTGGTTGTCGGACTGGCTGCGCCGCGACGACCGGGAGATGGTCGAGCTGGAGGCGGTCTTCATCGGCCTGTTGCTCGAGAACCGGGGGGCGCTGAAAAAAGTCTGGGCCTGATCAGTGGGAGACGGAGGTCGGGATGCCGCCCCCGTTCCTCTCCGCGTAGAGGTGCTTGATCAGGGACAGCAGCGTCTGGGAGATGCTGTGCAGGAACTCCACGCCGCTCTCGAAGAGATCGTCGTCTTCCTCGCTCTTCTTGGTCCACTTGATCTCGCCGTCCATCTTGATGGACTGATGGGTCCGCTCGAGGTCGATGACGATGCGGACGACGCTGCCGACCGGGAAATAGTGCGGCGTGGCGATCCTCGCCCCGGAAAGGGACAGGTCGTGGGTGTGGGCGTTGATGCCATGGCCGTAGAGGGTCTCGGCCCTTTCCGAGGTCGACTTGATGAACACGGTGTTGCGTTCGAGGAACCGCTTGTCCTTGCGATTGTCCATTGTCCACGTCCTCCCAAAGGGGCGATCGTTTGATTTCGTGACCATATTCGTCCCAGCGGCAAGAGGGGTCAATCACCCCTAAGGGTGATTCGCGAGGTGATATCTCACCCCTGCCCGGCCGCGGGGAATTCAGCTCCGCCGGCTCAACAGGTAGCCGAGAAGGCCGAGGAGGAGCTCCCGGTGCCCTGCCCGGATCGGCAGGGCGCGGATGCCGCGATCCGCCCGGCGGCCGAGGCGGACCATGATCTGCCGGACGTCCTCCCGGGCGCCCAGCCGCGCCGCCAGGTCCCGGACGAATCCGATCTCGGCCTCGGTCGCGGCCGCCTGGCCGAAAACGGAGGCGAAGCGGTCCATGTCGGCACCGGACGCCCGGCTGAAGATCTCCGCCGCATAGAGCGTCCTTTTCCCTTCGCGGATGTCGGAGCCCACGGGCTTGCCGGTGGCCGCGGGCTTCCCGTAGAGGCCCAGCTCGTCGTCCTTGATCTGGAAGACGAGCCCGAGATCCTCCCCCAGCCGTTCGAGCGAGGGGAGGACCCGGCCCGGGCCGCCGCCGAGGATCCAGCCCGCGGCGAGCGGGAGATAGAACGAGTAGCGGGCCGTCTTGTAGCGGTAGATCTCGAGGATGCGCCGGTTCGGGAGGGACTTCCGGGACGCTCCGGCCTCGACGTCGAGCATCTGGCCGAGACCGACGAGCCCGAATTCGGCGGCGAACAGCTTCTGAACGGCGGCCGCCCGCTCCGGGGGGCCGGCCAGGCCGGCCATGGCCTCGAAGGCGAGGAAGATGGCGATATCGCCCGCGCAGACGGCCAGGTTGGTCCCGAAATGCCCCGCGGCGTCGCCGCCGGGTGACGGCGCGAGCCGGGCGTACTGTTCGTGGATGGACGGCCCGCCGCGCCGGCGGGGGTCCCGGTCGATGATGTCGTCATGGATGAGCAGTCCCGATTGGATGAGCTCGAAGGCCGCGCCCGCCCGGTCGGCGGCCCGGCCGGCCCTTCCGCCGGCCATCTCGGAGCCGAGCGCGACGAGCCCGCCGCGGATCATCTTGCCCTTCCGCGTGAACGCCGTCAGGCGCCGGAGGGCATCGGGTCCCCAGGGCCGGAGGCGGGCGACGTCGCCGCGCTTGGAGGCCATGAACGCGGTCAGGTCGTCTTGAAGGCTCTTCCGGGTCCGCGCGAAATAGGTCTCGAAGGTCATGCCGTTCCGTCCTTCCCGTCCGCGGCCGGGGCCCGCGACTCGAGGCGCCGGACGACCTCGACGATGAGCTCCGGGGGCGTCGACGCGCCCGAGGCGATGAAGACGGTGGCGTCCGGCGGGAGGACGATGTCCTCGACGCTTTCGGGCCGGTCGATGAGATGGGTGCCGGGATTGATGGCCCGGGCGATATTGAAGAGATGCCGCGTGTTGGCGCTGTGGCGCGAGCCGATGACGATGACGCGGTCGGCCTTCCGGGTGTGGCGCTCGACCTCGCGCTGGCGGGTCTTGGTCGGCTGGCAGATGGTGTCGTGGACGACGACGTCGGGCACCAGGGCCCGGACGCGCTCGACGATGCGCCGGGCCTCGTCCTCGATGAAGGTCGACTGGGCCACGACGCCGGCCCGGCGGACGCCGTCGAAGAGCTCGGGCGTGACCTCTTCGGGGGTCTTGACGACGATGGCCCTGGCGACCTGCCCGACGATGCCCCGGACCTCTTCGTGCCCGACCTGGCCGATGACGACCGGCACGCGGCCCTGGGCCTCCACCTCGCGGATGCGGTCGTGGATGATCCGGACCATGGGGCAGGTGGCGTCGACGAACTCGAGGCCGCGCGCCGCAAGCTCGTCGTAGCGCCGGCGGGTCGAGCCGTGGCTCTGCAGGATGACGACGCCCCCGGCCGGGACCTCCTCGAGGGTCTGAACGATGCGCAGGCCCTTGGCCCGCAGGCCCTCGATGACGTGCTCGTTGTGGACGATCTCGCCCAGCATGTAGTAGGTCCGGTCGGGGCGGTCGGCCAGGAGCCGGTCCGTGAGCTCGAGGGTCTTGCGGACGCCGATGCAGTAGCTCAGGGTTTCGGACAGGACGATCTTCACGACCGCATTCTAGAACGGAAGGCGGGGTCAGGTCTACTTTTTGACTCAAAAACGTGCTAATAAGTAGACCTGACCCCCGATCAAAAGGAGCCCGCCATGCCCGACCTCCGGTCGAAGAACAAGGCTTTCTGGATCATTCCGGTCTTGGCCGCGGCGCTCGCGGCCGTCGGCTGGGTGGGAGCGGCCGGCCAGACACCCGCCCCTTTGCCCGAGTTCACCACGACGGAGGCCATGGTCCCGATGCGGGACGGCGTCAAGCTCCACACGGTCGTCTTCACGCCCAAGAAGGCGGCGGGGCCCCTGCCGTTCCTGTTCATGCGCACGCCCTACGGCGCGCCGGGATCGGCGCGGCCCCTGACGGCCGTGAGCTACCGGGAGCTCGTCGATGAGGGGTACATCTTCGTCTTCCAGGACATCCGCGGCCGCTTCGAGTCCGAGGGCACGTTCGTCATGCAGAGGCCGCCGCGCGACCGGCGCGACCCGCGGGCCGTCGACGAGAGCTCCGACGCTTATGACACCGTCGCCTGGCTCCTGGCCAACGTCCCCGGCCACAACGGCCGGGTCGGCATGCGGGGCGTCTCTTACGACGGCTGGCTGACCGCGATGGCCATGCTCGATCCCCATCCGGCGCTCAAGGCCGTGTCGCCCCAGGCTTCGCCCGCGGACATGTACCTGGGCGACGACTTCCACCACAACGGCGCTTTCCGCCTGAGCTACGGCTTCGAGTACGCGGCGATGATGGAGACGACCAAGGAGAGCACGAATTTCCGGTTCGACGAATACGACACCTTCGAGTGGTACCTCCGGCTGGGCCCTCTTTCGATGGTCAACGAGAAGGTCCTGCTCGGCAAGATCCCGACCTGGAACGACTATGTCGCCCACCCGAACTACGACGCGTTCTGGCAGAAGCAGGCCATGGCGCCCTATCTGACGCGGGCGGCCGTGCCGGCGCTCCACGTCGCGGGCTGGTGGGATCAGGAGGACTTCTACGGCCCCCAGAAGATCTACGAGACCCTCGAGCCCCTCGACGACCGGGAGGTCAGCTTCTTCGTGGCCGGCCCGTGGAACCACGGCGGCTGGATGCGTCCGGGCGGGACCGCCCTGGGCCGGATCAAGTTCGGTTCGGACACCGCGGACTACTTCCGGAAGAAGATCCAGGCGCCCTTCTTCGCCCACTATCTCAAGGACAAGCCCGGCTGGGACGTCCCCGAAGCGATCACGTTCGAGACCGGCGCCAACGAATGGCGCGTCTACGACGAGTGGCCGCCGCGGAAGCTGACCGAGGACCGCCCCCTCTACGTCCGCGAGGACGGGCGCCTGTCCTTCGAAGCGCCCGCGGCCGAAGACGCCGCGGCCTTCGACGGCTACGTCTCGGACCCGGCCAGGCCCGTGCCCTACCGGCCCCGGCCGATCGAGGCGACCTACGACCCGCGCGGCTCGGGCTGGGGGACCTGGCTCGTCGGTGACCAGCGCTTCGCCCACCTGCGGCCCGACGTCCTGAGCTGGGAGACGGAGCCGCTGGCCGAGGACGTCACGATCACCGGGCGCCTCACGGCCAAGCTCTTCGCTTCGACCACCGGCACGGACAGCGATTGGGTGGTCAAGCTCATCGACGTCTATCCCGAGGACTATCCGGCCGAGCCGTCGATGGGCGGCTACCAGCTGATGATCGCCAATGACGTCTTCCGCGGGCGCTTCCGCAAGAGCTTCGAGCGGCCGGAGGCGCTCGTTCCCGGCGAAGTCGCGGAGTTCACGGTCGACCTCCACACGGCCGACCACCGCTTCCTGAAAGGCCATCGGATCATGGTCCAGGTCCAGAGCACCTGGTTCCCGCTCATCGACCGCAATCCGCAGACCTACGTCGAGAACATCTTCCAGGCCAAGGCCTCGGATTACCGCCCGGCCACCCAGCGCGTCTACCGGTCGAAGGACCGCGCCACGTGCATCGTGTTGCCGGTCCGCGTCCGCTAGCTCGTCCGGCGCTCGCGGACGAAGGCGAAGATATCGAGGGAGATGCCCGACACGGAGTGGATGATCAGGGGATAGACGAACGATCCCGTGAAATAGGCCACCAGGCCGAGGGCCAGGCCGGCGCCGGCCGCGGCCCGGACCTCCGGACCGGGGTGACCGAGATGCAGGAGCGTCGTCAGGACGGTCTGGACGGCCAGGGCCGGGACGAGACCGATGGCCGGAACGAGGGGCAGGAGCAGGACGCCGCGGAAGACGGATTCCCACGGCAGATAATAGAGGAAGAAATAGGCCAGCTCGTAGCGGACGAGGGTGGGGACGTCCGCGAAAGCGGCTCTCGCCAGCGGATACATCGTCCGCATGGCCGCATCGCGGGAGCTGAGGAAGCCGAGCCGGAGAGCGACCGGCAGTCCGACGAGAATCAACCCCAGTCCGAGCCCCACCCGGCCGAACGTCCAGCCGAAGGACGCGAACGCGTCCAGCGGCCTGGCCGCCGTCAGGGCGATGATCGCGCAGGGTCCGCCGAGCAGGAGGACCGCCCAGGCCGCGAAGTAGGTCCGCACGGCCTTGAGCTCGCCCGGCGTTCCCTTGCGGCGGCGGAAATGGAGGACGGTGGCCACAAGGGCCAGGCCGACGGCGATCTCGAGATAGACGAGGTCCAGCCGGACGCCCCCCGGTCCCGCCGCCTGCTCAAGCCAGCCGGCCATCGGCCTTCTCCTTTTTGTACCAATCGACGATCCCGGCGAATTGGCTCTCGAAATCGTCGTCGGGCGCGTAGCCCAGTTCGGCCAGCGTCTTCGAGATGTCGTAGGTCGTCTCCGAGGTCACGCGCCGGACCCGGTAATAGTTGAGCTTGGGCTCGAAGCGGGGGAAGACGGCATCGGCGAGGGCCGAAACGCCGGCCGCGGCCCTGGCCGCGCAGACCGGCAGATAGATCTTCTGTGTCTTCCCCAGCCCGTGCTGCAGGGCGTGGAAGAAATCCCGCCAAGCCGGCAGAACGCGGTTGGTCACGGTGTAGGCCCGTCCTTCGATCCCCGGGGTGAGCAGGGCCAGCTCCGCCGCCCGGCAGAGGTTTGTGACGTGGCAGTAGCCGAACCGCCAGCGGCCATGCCCGACGACCAGGGGCAGCCCCCTCTCGCAGCTCTGCAGGAGCCGGGCGCAGGTGACCCGGTCGTTCGGCCCGAACACGTCGCCGGGACGGAGGATGACGACAGGGAAGGCAACGCGGGCGTAAAGATCACGGAGCTCGTTCTCGGTCCGGATCTTGTGCCGGGTGTAGGGCAAGAAGGCGGCCGACCGGCCCGGCCTCTCCTCGGAGATGTCCCGGCCGTCGAAGCCGAGGGTCAGCGCCGTCGAGATGTAGACGAACCGCTCCAGGGGGATCCCCGACGTCCGGATCCTGCGGACGAAGCTCCGGGTCATGTCGAAGATGTTCCGGGCGCAGTCCTCGTCGCCGGCCGTGTCGGAGACGAGCGACGCGGCGTGGACGACGTGGGTCGTCCCCGCCGGCAGATCGATCTTATCGGCCTCCCGGAGGTCGCCCTTGACGAGCCGGACGTCCAGGCCCCGGAGGAAATGGAGATCGGACGACTCCCGGACGAGGCCGTCGACCTCCCAGCCCCGGTCCTTGAACCAGCGGCAGAGATTGGAGCCGACGAAGCCGTTGGCGCCGGTGATGAAGACCCGGCTCAAGGCCGCGCTCCCGGGGCCGGGGCGGCCGCCCCGTTCCAGGCCTTCTCGATCAGCGGACCGATCAGGATCGCCGCGATGCCCGCCGCGATGCCGATGACCATGTCGGACACATAGTGAAAGCGGCCGTAGACCGTCGAGATGTAGAGCGAGATCATGATCGGAGCGAGCCAGAGAAACCCGCGCCGGGTGTATTTCAGGGACATGAACCACATGACCGTGGCCACGGCGCAGTGCGGACTGGGGACGGACCCGCCCGGCTGATGGATATTGGCCCGGATGCCCTCGG
>JAPKZE010000398.1 GCA_026393955.1 Candidatus Aminicenantota bacterium | reverse complement strand
TCAGGTAGAGGGTCTCGACGATGACCACGATGAGCGACAGGCCAAGCGTCGTCGGCGGGAACAGGAAGTGGAATCCGGCGATGAGCCCGAACTGGAGCCGGGCCAGGAAGACGGCGTCCATGACCTCCCTCCTTGTCTTTAATAATGCCCTGCGGCGGTGGGGGCCGGGGGCGAGGCGCCGGAAATATAGACCATGCGGACGGCGCTGTCAACGGCCGGGGCGGGCGTTGCCCCGGGCCCCCGGATGTGATACGATGACGTCTCGCCTGAGGCGGTTCCAGCCATGTCCACGGACGACCCGACGACCGTCGCGTTGACCCGCAGAGAAAAGAAGCGGGCCGCCGCGAGCTCCGTCTTCGCGGCCCTCGGCCTGACGGGCATGAAGCTCGCCGTCGGGCTCCTCAGCGGATCGCTCGGCATCCTGGCCGAGGCCGCCCACTCGGGGCTCGACCTCGTCGCCGCCGTCGTCACCCTCGTCGCGGTCAGCGTCTCGGACCGTCCGGCCGACGAAGCCCACCCTTACGGCCACGGCAAGATCGAGAACTTCTCCGCCCTCATCGAGACCGCGCTGCTCTTCCTCACCTGCGCCTGGATCATCTACGAAGCCGTCCGCCGCATCTTCTTCCGCGAGGTTCACGTCGAGCCGAGCCTGTGGGCCTTCCTCGTGATCCTGATCTCGATCTTCGTCGACATCAGCCGCTCCCGGATGCTCATGCGGGCCGCGAGGAAACACGACAGTCAGGCCCTGGAGGCCGACGCCCTTCATTTTTCGACCGATGTCTGGAGCTCGGCCGTCGTCCTCGGCGGACTGGCCCTCGTCCTGGCCGGGCAGAAGCTCCTGCCCGGCCGCGCCGCCTTCCTCGGCCGGGCCGACGCCGTGGCCGCCCTGGGCGTCGCCTTCATCGTGCTCTTCGTCAGCTACCGGCTCGGGAAGCGGACGATCGACGTCCTGCTCGACAGCGCCCCCGACGGCCTGAAAGACAAGATCGTCGCCGCCGCGGACGAGGTCGAGGGCGTCATCAACCCGGGCCATGTCCGGATGCGCCGTTCCGGCGCCAGGGTCTTCATCGACATGGCCATCGAGGTCGACCGGAACCTGTCCTTCGAGCGCACGCACGCCATCGCCGAAGGCGTCGAAGCCAAGATCCAGGCCCTCGTCCCGGGCGCCGACGTGGTCATCCACACGGACCCGCGCGAGACCGAGCGGGAGAACCTGGCCCGGCGCATCCGGGCCATCGCCGAGCGGAACCAGCTCCCGGTCCACAACATCAGCGTTCACGACGACCAGGGCGAGATCCACGTCGATCTCCACCTCGAGGTCGACGACCATCTTCTCCTCCACCAGGCCCACGAGCTGGCCAGCCACGTCGAACAGGACCTCCGGGCCGAGATCCCGGCCATCGCCCGCGTCAACACCCACATCGAATCGCGCGGCACGGGCGTCGGGAGCGGCCGGGACGTGACGGCCGAGGAGGGCCCGCTCGTCGAGCAGGTGAAGCGGGTCACCGACGCCGTGGCCGGAAGCGCGTGCTGCCACAACATCCTGGTCCGGCGCCAGGGCGACCGGTTTTCGGTCTCCCTCCATTGCGGCTTCGACCGGAATCTGCCGGTCATCGAGGCCCACAAGCTGTCGACGCGGATCGAGGAGGCGCTCAAGAAGGACAATCCCGCGATCGAACAAGTCCTCGTCCATACCGAGCCCGAGGCCCCGCGCTGATGGGCCCCGACAGGATGCCCGTGACGCCGGCCGTCCGGGCCCTCCGGCAGGCCGCGGTCGGGTTCACGGAGCACCCCTACGCCTACGTCGAGCACGGCGGGACGGAGGCATTCGCCCGGAAGTATGCGGTCGACGAACACCTCGTGATCAAGACCCTGGTCATGGAGGACGACGCCAAGAAGCCGCTGGTCGTCCTCATGCACGGCGACCGCGAGGTCTCGACGAAGGAGCTGGCCCGGGCCCTCGGCGCCAAGTCGGTGCATCCGTGCGCGCCCGAAACGGCCGAGCGGCATTCCGGCTACCAGGTCGGCGGGACGTCGCCCTTCGGCCTGCGCAAAGCCCTGCCGGTCTATGTCGAAGAGACGATCCTGGCGCTGCCCGTGATCTACATCAACGGCGGGAAGCGGGGCTTCCTGGTCGGCCTCGATCCGAAGGACCTGGTCCGGGTCCTCAGGCCGATCCCTGTCCGCGTGGCGATCCTTTAGACGACGAGCTCGCCCTTAAGAACGGTCACGGCCTGGCCGGCGATCTTGACCCGATCGCCCTCGAGCCGCAGGTGGAGGATGCCGCCGCGGGCCGAGGCCTGGTAGGCCGTAAAGGACGTCCGGCCCAGCTTCTTCGCCCAGTAGGGCACGAGCACCGTATGCGACGAGCCGGTCACCGGGTCCTCGTCGACGCCGACCGCCGGGGCGAAGAAACGGGAGATGAAGTCGAAGCGCTTATCCTCGGACCGGCTGGTGACGATGACGCCGCGGGCCGGGAGCGCACGCAGCGCGGCGAAATCCGGCCTGATCGAGCGCACGGTCTCCTCGTCGGCCGCCTCGAAGATGATGTCCTCGGCGCTCATGCCGACGTGAACGGGTTTGATCCCCAGGGCCCCGACGACGGCGTCGGCCCAATCCGGAGGGTTCGGCAGAGGCGGGCGGGCCGGGAAGTCGAGCTCGATGAGGCCGCCGTCCCGGCGGGCTGTGAGCAGCCCGCTCAGGGTCTGGAAGCGGGCCTCGAGGCCCGGGGCCAGGAGGCCCTGTTCCCAGAGGATGTGGGCCGTGGCCAGCGTCGCATGGCCGCACAGCTTCACTTCGACTTTGGGCGTGAACCAACGCAGGCGAAAACCGTCGCCTTCCGGCCAGGGGAAGGCCGTCTCGGCCAGGTTCATCTCGGCGGCGACGTTCTGCATCCAGGCTTCCTCGACCGGCCAGCGAAGGAGGCACACCCCGGCGGGATTGCCCTTGAACGGCTCCTCGGTGAACGCGTCGACCTGGAAGATCGGGATGTTCATGGGCGCCCTCCTCGGAGCATTCGGGAGCCTCAGGATAGCACATTTGCCAATCCCGCTCATCTCTCCTATCATATGAAGACGCCAAGACGGAGGGACGATCCCCGGACAGGAGTTGCTTTGACCGACAGCCGAAACCCATCTCCCTATGACTCTCCCGAGCTCTACGATCTCCTGTTCGATTCGCTCGATTTCGACGTCCCGTACTGGGTCGAGACGGCCCGGTCGGCCGGCGGGCCGGTGCTCGAGATCGGCTGCGGCACGGGCCGGATCCTGCTGCCTGCCCGGCGCGCCGGCGCGGACATCGACGGCCTCGATGCGGCCCCGGCCATGATCGCGCGCCTGAAGGACAGGGCCGCCGCGGCGGGCCTTGTCGTGCGGGCCGAGACGGCCGACATGCGGGCCTTCGAAATGGGCCGGCGCTATAGCCGCATCTTCTGTGCCTTCAACGGGTTCGCCCACTGCGAGACCGTCCCGGACCAGCTGGCCTGCCTGCGCTCGTCGCTGCGGCATCTCGAGCCGGGGGGCGCCTTCGTCGTCCACATGTCCTATCCCGGGCCCGCCTACTGGTCGGAGCCGGAGGGGAAAGCCGTGCTCGAGCATGAGGTCGCCCTCGCGGGCGGCGGGAAGCTCCAGCTGTGGGACAACCGCCGCAAGGACATCGTCGCCCAGAAACAGGATTCGGAGGTCGAGATCTGGGAGCTCGACGCAGCGGACCGTCCGAAGGCCGTCCACAAGTTCTCGACGGCCCAACGCTGGGTCTATCGATTCGAGCTCGAGCTGCTCTTCGCCGCCGCCGGCTTCGCCCGATGGGACTTCCTCGGCGGCTTCGACGGCCGTCCGCTGCGTGCGCCTGACGACCAGATGATCGCCTGGGCCTTCTCGGCCCCGGCTAACGGAGGGTGACATGTTCCCAAGGATCCGGCCCGCCGCGGCGGCCCTCGCCGTCGCCTTGGCTTTCGCGGCCTGCCAATCGGAATCGACGCCTGAACCGGGTGTGGATGTCGTCGCGACGGTCGGCAGCACGGCCCTGCGCACGATCGAGCCCGGCCTCGTCTTCGGGGCCAATTTCGGGGCCTGGGTCTCGAACACGAAGCTCGGGACCTCGACACGGGACCTGGTCAAGACCCTCCGGCCTTCCGTCGGCCGGTTCCCCGGCGGGAACATCGCCAACAACTACTGCTGGGAGGACCAAAAGGTCAGCGGCAACGACCATCTCGTCTGGGAGGATTGGAGCTGGGGCACGGACGTCGCCCAGTACCTCGCCTTCCTGAAAGACATCGGGGCCGGGCCCATATTCTCCCTCATGCCCTTCGATCACACCGTCGACGGCCAGCCGCACTCGGCGGCGTCCGAGGCCGCCGCGCTGGCCCGGCGGTTCGTCGCCGAGGGTTTCACCGGCGCCTATTACGAAGTCGGCAACGAGAACGACGGCTCCTGGAACCCGATGCTCAGCATCGACGACTACACGGACCGGTTCGTCCTGCTCGTCCGGGCGGTCAAGGCCGTCGACCCGACCGCCCGGTCCATGGGCCCGGTGGTCTCGAGCTACAACATGACCTGGATCACGGGCTTCCTCGACCGGCTGGCCGCGCTCGGCGAGACCGGGCTCCTCGACTGGATCAGCTACCATCACTACGGCGGCTGGATCTCCAACAGCAACGAGGACATGATCGACCTCAACGATCCCCAGGACCTCGGCGAGGAGCTGCAGACGGTCCGGAGCGCCCTGGCCTCGCGGGGCCTGGGGCGGGTCCGGATCTCGGTCAACGAGCTGAACGCGGCCATCTGGGACACCGGCTGCACGCGGGACCAGTTCACGATCAAGCAGGGCCTGTGGCTGGCCGACGCCCTCGGGGTCTCGCTCGTCGGGGCCGACGCGGCCAACGTCTGGATCCACCTCCACCCCGGGACTGATCCGCACGCCCTCGTCGACAGCGAGGCGGCGCCGCCGCGGCCGACCCGTAACTATTGGCCGGTGGCCCTGGCCGCCTGGTCGCTCTCGTCGAGCGATCCGACCGCGCCGGTCGAGGTCCTGCCCGTCGATCTCGACACGGGGACTTCGGCCCTGACGGCGTACGCGGTGCAGAAGGCCGACCGGAGCCTGGGTGTGATGCTGGTCAACAAGACCGAGCAGGCCCTGACCGTGGCCGTCGACCTTCCGGCCGAGCCGCGGAGCGTCACGGGCCGGCGCCTGGGCTTCGAGGAGTACAACGCGGGCTCGGGGCCCGTCGCCGCGACCGTTTCGATCACGGGCCGGCGGGCCACCGTCACCGTGCCGGCCACGGCCGTCGCCGGTCTCGACGTCCGCTGACCGGCGGACCGGAGCCGGGCGTCAGAGCTTGAGCAGGCTCCGGCCGGCCAGGGCGCTCAGCCACGACACCGCGCCGCCGAGGACCGTTCCCCAGATGAGATCGATGACCGTGACGATGACCGGCCAGTCCTTGAGCGTGGCCAGGTTGGTCAGGTCGTAGGTGGCGTACGAGATGAGGCCGAGCAGGGCGCCGAGGGCGAGCGCCTTGGCCGGGGCGCCCGCGGCCAGGGCCGGACGGACGGCAAAGACGAGCAATCCGGCGATGAACAGCAGGTAGAAGAGGATGGCCGCGGGCCAGACGACCTTGGGTGTCATCAGGTGCCCGAGCTGCCTGCGATAGAAGGTTTTGGCCACCACCCCCAGCCAGACCATGTCGACGGCGAAAAAG
The DNA here is from genome assembly GCA_026393955.1 of Candidatus Aminicenantota bacterium. Taxonomy (GTDB): domain Bacteria; phylum Acidobacteriota; class Aminicenantia; order Aminicenantales; family Saccharicenantaceae; genus RBG-16-66-30. The sequence goes on along the minus strand of JAPKZE010000398.1, from coordinate 1,552 downwards.
ACGGCCAGCGTGATCACGTACAGCAAAAGCGTTTGACGGATCGTCATTCTTCTCCTCCTTGATTATTCACTCATCGATCCGGAGCCGGGTCTATTTCTTCGGCTCCGCGGCTTTCTTTTCTTCGGCCGTTTTGTAGAGCGCGTCGATGTCGCGCTTGCCGCGCTCGAGATAGGGCACGCCCTTCTCCATCCACTCCGGCCGCGGCTTGCCGAGCAGGAAGTGGTCGAAGAACTCGTCGAGATAGACCGTCCAGTACTTCTGGTTGTCCCGTTCCCGGAGGCCGTGCTTCTCGCCGTTGAAGTTGACCATGTAGGCCTCTTTCCCCAGGCGCCGGAGGGCCGAGAAGAACTCGATCCCCTGGTACCAGGGCACGGCGTCGTCCTCGTCGTTGTGGATCGACAGGTAGGGTGTCCGGACCTTCTCGACCCAGAACAGCGGCGAGTTCTCGATGAACTGGAGGGCCCGCGACCAGAGCGGCGCGCCGATGCGGCTCTGGGTCTTCTCGTACTGGAAGGCCCGGGACATGCCCGTGCCCCAGCGGATGCCGCCGTAGGCGCTGGTCATGTTGACGACGGACGCGCCGGCCTCCACGGCGGCGAACATGTCGGTCTGGGTGATCATGTAGCTGATCTCGTAGCCGCCCCAGCTGTGGCCCTGGATGCCGACCCGCTTCGGATCGATGAAGCCCATGTCCAGGACCTTGACGACGGCCGGGACGACGCACTTGAGCGAGCTCGGCCCGGGGTAGCCGACCTCGTAGACGATATCGGGCATCAGGACGACGTAGCCGTTGCTGACGTAGCGGGTAAAGTTGATGTTCGTCCCCGGCGACGGCGGGTAGTAGCGGTGGAGCCCCTCGGCCATGGTCTCGTAGATGTAGACCATGAGCGGGTATTTTTTCGAGGCGTCGAAATCGTCGGGCTTGATGAGGATCGCCGGCAGGGGCTTGCCGTCGCCGTTCAGGTACTCGATGAGCTCCGCCTTGCCCCAGTTGTATTCGGCCTGTTGGGGGTTGGCGTCGGTCACCTGGCGCGCCCCGGCAAAATCGGGACCGCTCGCCCAGAGGTTGGGGAACTCCTCGAAGCGCTGCTCGGTGTGGACGTAGACGCCGGCATTCTTGGCCTTGCGCAGGCCGCCGAGCTGCTTGTCCGGCATGACCAGGCGGACCGGGTCGCCTGGCGCGGCCAGGTTGACCCGGTAGAAGCCCGAGGCCCTGGTCGTTTCGTTCGTCGCCGTCAGGATGAGGGGGGCCTTGGCCGGGACCGTCTTCTGGTCGGGGTCGAGGCTCATGGTGCGGAAGACGGTCCGGTCGCGCCGGCCGGCGCCGTTGGTGATCATCCGGGCCTTGGATCCGTCCGGAGCGATCTCCCAGATGTCGAAGCGGTCGTAGATGAGGACGGAGGCGTCGCCGTCGGTCCAGCCGCCCGTCCCGTAGGGCCCGGGCTCGGCCGGGGAGTCCCACGTCTCGTCGACGAGGCTCACGCCCAGCTTGGCCGTCAGGTTGAACGTCTTGCCGTCGAGGACCCGGTAGGCGTAGTAGTTGCGGTCCTCT
>JAPKZE010000433.1 GCA_026393955.1 Candidatus Aminicenantota bacterium | reverse complement strand
GTCGCCGGCCCCCGCGGGGTCCGCGGACAACGTCCTCGGGGCGCCAAGCGTCGTACCCCTCCCCGGGCTTCAAGCGAGAGCCCTCCTCTACAACGGCTGGCTCAAGGACCGCTTCGAGCGCGTCCTGCCCGCGGTCATGCGCCGCGAGAAGGCCGACATGTGGATCGTCCTCTGCCGCGAGCACGCCGAGGACCCCGTCTATCCGACGCTCATGCCCTATCCGAACATGTTCGCCTGGCGCCTGTCCATGCTCGTCTTCTTCGACCGGGGCGGGACGGCGGGCGTCGAGCGCCTGTCCGTCAATCCCTTCGGCAGCGGCGCCTTCAACAAGGAGATCGGCGACTACTACGCTCCCGGCTGGACGGATCAGACCGAGGATCCTTGGGCCCGCCTGGCCCGCCTCGTCCGGGAGCGGGACCCGAAGCGCATCGCGATCGACGAGTCGAAGATATTCGCCTTTGCCGACGGGCTATCGGCGACGCTCAAGGCCGAGCTCGTCGCGGCCCTCGGGCCCGAGTATGCCGGCCGTCTCGTCTCGGCCGAGCGGCTGGCCGTCGGTTGGCTCGAAAAGCGGACCGCGGCGGAGCTCGAATTCTACGCCCGGCTCGCGGCCGTCAACCGCGGCGTCGCGGCCGAGGCGCTGTCGGCGAAGGTCATCAAGCCCGGCGTCACGACGCTCGACGATCTCTCCTGGTGGACCCGTGAGCGCTTCGCCGCGCTCGGGGTCGAAGCCTGGTTCCAACCGACCTTCTACATTCTGCGGCGGGCTGATGCCTCAACCGACGAGGCCAAGCGCAATGTCATCCTGCCGGGCGACATCGTCCGCTGCGACATCGGGTTCAGGTGCCTCGGCATGACCACCGATATGCAGGAAGTCGCCTATGTCCTGCGCGAGGGCGAGACCGAGGCGCCGAAGGGCATGCAGGAGGCCATGAAGCTCGGCAACCGACTCCAGGATATCCTGATCGCAGAATTCAAGGAGGGGCGCACGGGAAACGAGATCCTGGCCGCCGCTCTGACCAAGGCCCGGGCCGAAGGGCTCAAGCCCCGCATCTATTCCCACCCGCTGAACTACTACGGCCACGGCGCGGGGACGCGCATCGGTCCGGGGGAGGGGGCCCCGGGCATGGGCGATTATCCCCTTTATGCCGACACCTGCTGGGCCGTCGAGCTCGGCGTCGACGCCGTCGTCCCGGAGTGGGGGGATCAGGCGATCTTCCTGGCCCTCGAGCAGAGCGCCGTCTTCACCGCGAAGGGCGTCGCTTTTGCGGCCGGGCGCCAAACGGAATTCCACCTGATCAAGGGCGTCACGGCCAAGTAAGGTCCTCTCCAAATTCCGGGAGAATCCCTCTCTTCGGCTTCGCTCAGGGCATTGCCTCTAGCTCCCCGGCCCCCCTGGGAACCGGTTCGCACGGTTCCCCCCCGCTTCGCGGGTCCCCCTCTCCAGCAACGGGGATCTGCGAGGCAACGCCCATCGCTGCCGCGAGAGGGAATCCCGGAGATGGCAGATGAACCAAAAAAAGGCCGCTCCGGCTCGGCTCTATTCGCCGAGCCTGTCGAGGAACACGCGGCGGACGCGCTCGATGAGCTCCCCGACGTTCTCCTTGGTGTAGCCGGCGACAGGGACGGCGGGTCCGATCGCGATCTCGACCTTCCCGGGCCGGATGAGCAGGCTGCCCTTGCGTGCGACCTCGAACGCGCCCTTCTGGACCATGGGCAGGATGTCCAGGCCCGTATCGATGGCCATGAGAAAGCCGCCGCGCTTGAACGGGGAGAGCCGGCCGTCGAGGGTCCGCGTCCCTTCGGGCATGATGCCGAACGAAAAGCCCGGCCGTTCGCGGATCCAGGCCGCGGCCCGGCGCAGGCTTTCGACGGCGCGCTCCGGGTTCTTGCGGTCGAGAGGGAACATGCCCATCCGGCGGATGGTGCTGCCGTAGACCGGCCAGCGGAAGTGGCTCTTCTCCTCGGCGCCGCGGGCGACGCCGGGGAAGGCGGCGTAGAACATGAAGGGATCGAAGAAATTGACGTGGTTCATCATGGCCACGTACTGGCGGCCGGGGACGAAGTTCTCCAGGCCGATCACTCTGAAGCGGACGCCGGCCACCGCGAGGACCGCCCGGCAGCAGATCTCGATCAGCCCCTCGAACGCCCGGCCCCGGAGAACGAACGAGCCCAGCCACACCAAGATGCAGCCGGCCAGGAAAACGGGCAGGGTGACGATCCAGATGAGGACCGAGCGCAGACGATCGAAGACGCGTCTCATGTGCTCACGCGCTCATGCGGGCCCGGTCAGGCCAGGATGGTGACCTCGCCCGGGAGGACCTTGAGGCGCAGGGGCGTCCAGCCGATGAGCTCGCCGTCGGCCATAAGGCGGAGCGGCGGGTCGGACTCGACCGAGATCACCGCGGCCTGGAGGAGATCGACCTTGGGGTGGGCCGTGTGCTTGCCGGAAAAGACGCCGGCGAAGATGGCCACGATCTGGCGGCGGTTGACGCCGTTGAAGAGGACGATGTCGGCCTTGCCGTCGGACGTGTCGGCGGTCGGGGCGATCTTCATCTGGCCGCCGGTGAACTTGGAGTTGGAGACGACCAGGGCGCTGTCGGCGACCTCGAGCCGGCGGCCGTCGGCCTCGATGGTGATGCGGTTGTTCATGCCCCCGATGAGGCGGACGAGCACGGCCAGGCTGTAGCCGGCCGAGCCCAGGAACTTGAGCCGCTCGTTGGTCAGCCGGAGGATGTCGGCGATGAGACCGACGCCGATGATGTTGAGGGAGTAGCGCCGGATAGTCTGGCCGGCGTCCTGATAGGTAAATTCGACCAGGTCGACCTTGCGGCGGCGGCCGGCCAGGATCGCGTCGAGGGCTTGGTCTGTCGTGGTGATGTCGAAATCGCGCAGGAACGAGTTGCCCGTCCCGGCCGGGATCTGGCCGATCTCGGGCAGGCGGGCGGGGCGGCCGTCGGCGTAGAGGCCGTTCAGGACCTCGTAGGGCGTGCCGTCGCCGCCGAGGCAGAGGATGCGGTCGTACGCGGCCCGGGCGGCCTCGCGGCCGATCTCGACGGCGTGGCCGGGGCGCTCGGACACGCGGATCTCGAGACCAGGGAACGACTCGCGGAGGCGGGGCTCGAGGCCCTCGAAGACTTTCTTGCCGCGCCCGTGCCCGGCGGCCGGATTGACGACGAGGAGTGTTTTCATGGCGTCACCGTTTGGGACTTATAGCACAAGGCCGGGGAAATAAAAAGCGGACTTGACATCCGAATCGCCGGGAAATAATATACACATATATATACACATATAGGGAGATCCTGATGAAGCGCACGAACGTTCTCCTGACCGACAGCCAGCACAAAGCCGTCAAGGCCTACGCGAAGAGGGAAGGCAAGACCCTGGGCCGGATGGTCCGGGAGGCCCTGGACGTCGCCTATCAGAAGAAGGACCTGCTCGAGAGCCGCAAAGACACCGCGATCGCGGCCTATCGCGAGGGCTTCATCAGCCTGGGGAAGCTCTCGGAAGTCCTGGGCTTGGACCCTATCAGTGTCCGGGATTATCTGAGAAGCGCGGGCATTGCCCTGCGGGTTCAGGGCGTGGATGAGATCGAACGCGACGCGGACAATGCCTGAGATCGCTTTCGACACCTGCGTGATCTCGAATTTCGCCCTGGCCGGCGGGCTTGGTATTCTCGAGGGGCTTTATCAAGATAAGGCCTGCATCACGGACGTTGTTTCCCTGGAGATCTTGCGGGGCATCCAGAGCGGGCACGTCCGGCTCGAGTCCATCCCGAAGGCGATCCGGGCGGGCTGGCTCAAGGAGGTTCGGCTCAAGACGGGCCGGGAGCGGGCACTATTTGAAAGCCTTTCGGTTTCTCTCGGCCTGGGCGAAGCCTCGAGCCTGGCTGCGGCCAAGGGCCGCTGTCTTGTCTTCGCCAGCGACGATAAAATGGCCCGGGCCGAGGCGGCGAGGCTGGGGGTGGCGTTGACCGGGACCCTGGGCATCCTGCTCAA
>JAPKZE010000133.1 GCA_026393955.1 Candidatus Aminicenantota bacterium | reverse complement strand
CCCAGGCCTTCAAGAAGCTCCAGGAGATCGACCCGGCCCTGGCCGCCGTGTCGCTGTCGCTCGTCCCCGGCGAGAGCGGCACCGTCTACGGCCGGCCGTCCATGTCGGCCGACCTGCTCCTCCAGAGGATCGAGACGTCCGGGTCGAAGTCCGTCGAGACCCGTTACGCCCAGAAGTTCCTGGAGTACAAGGACCTCGTCGAGGTCGAATACACGGCCAACTACCTCGACAGCGACAGCCTGGTCAAGGTCTTCCGGGACGAGTCGGGCGCTTCCTTCGTCCATTACGCCATCGAGCCGAAGCGGCTGTCGGTCAGCGAGTACGGGAACAAGTTTTCCACCACCCTCAAGGTCAACGGCCGGGTCACGGGCGCGGACGGGCGGCTCATCCATCAGTTCGACAAGACCGTGTCCATCAATTTGACCGCCGAGCAGATGAGGGACGCCGGCCGGTCGCCCTTCGATTTCCAGGACCTGTTCCCGCTGCTGGCCGGCGATTACAGCTTCTCGGTCCTGGTCAAGAACGAGATCTCCAAGGAATTCACTTCCGTCGAGCAAACGCTCCGCATCCCCCAGGCCGGGACGGCCGCCGAGATGTCCCAGCCCCTGCTCGGCTACCGCGTGGCGCGCCTCCAGCCCGGGGCGCGCCGGATGAAGGCCTTCCGCGTCGGGCCGTTCCAGCTCTACGCCCAGCCTGGGCGGGTCTTCACCCGCCAGGACACGCTGGCGGTCGCCTTCCAGCTCTACGCCCGGTCCGCCGAGCTCGCCGCCGGCGGCGAGATCACGATCGAGTTCCTCAAGGACGGCCAGCTCTTCCGGGACCTCCGGCGACGTCCGGCGGACTATCCGGACCTGCCCGTCGTCGTCGAAGAGTTCCCGCTCGCCGACTTCCCCGCGGCCCATTACACGGTCCGCGTCTCGTTCGGCCGGGGCGGCACGGCGATCGTGTCCGCTTCCGAGGAGTTCGACCTGAGCTACGCCGAAGCGGTGCCCCGGCCCTGGTTCTCCTCGCGGATCCTGCCCGAGCCCGGCGACCCTTACTATGACGGGGTCCTCGGCTCGCAGCTGGCCAGCCTCGAACGGTACGACGAGGCCCGCGTCATCCTCGGACGGGCCTTGGCCCGCAACCCGGCCGCCATGGATCTGGCGGGCTCCCTGGCCCGGGTCCAGCTGGCCCTCGGAGACCCTGCCGGGGCGGCGAAGACGCTCGAGCCATTTCTCGACCCCGCGCGGACTGCGACCTACGAGATCCTGGTCCTGGCCGCGGACGCCCTGATGCGCTCGGGCGCGCCCGAGCGTGCGGTCGCGGTCCTCGAGCGGGCCGTGGCCTCGTTCGGCGTCAACGCCGCTCTGATGAACGCGCTGGGGGAGGCCTACGACGCCGGGGGGAAGCCGAAGGAAGCGCTGGCGGCCTACGAGAAATCCCTCCAGCTCAGTCCGGACCAGCCCAAGGTGCGGGCCAGGGTCGAAGCGCTGAGGAAGAAGGATCCGGCCTAGGCTTTGGTGGCCTTTTTCCCGGCCGGGTTGTCCTCGCGGGCGTAGACGACGCCCATCTGAGTGAGCAGGGCCGTGGCGTCGGTGTCCGGGATCTCCGTCCGGATCTCGGCCTTGATGTCCTTCCCGATGAACAGGCTCCGGTTGATCTCGTCGACGAGGGCGGTGATGCGGATATAGACCTTGGCCGGGGCCTTGTCGACGACGACGATGACGCGGTC
>JAPKZE010000469.1 GCA_026393955.1 Candidatus Aminicenantota bacterium | reverse complement strand
ACCGTGGGAGGACGCATGAGGATGTTGATGATCGAGTTCTCGTTGGAAACATGGGGATAGTGGAAGAGTTCGAAGAATCTCTTCAACGTGTCGCGGATCTGATTGGACAGCGGCCGCGGCTCGGGTTCCGGGCGGCCCAGGAGATATCCCTGGGCGTAGCGGATCCCCAGCCTGACCAAGGTTTCCAGCTCCTGCACGGTTTCCACGCCTTGCGCGATGACAACGCTCTCCACGTTGGCGGCGAACGAGCGCAGGGAGTTGACCAGGTGCTGTTTGTAGGTGTGGGAGTCTATCTGCGAGATCAGCCCGTAGTCCAGCTTCACATAGTTGGGGGAACTGGCGACCAGGGTGATAAGGCCGTTGTGCCCCGCGCCGAAGTGGTTCAGCGCGATGGAGAACCCCTGGTCGAAATAGTGCCGGACCATCCGCTCGAACTGCGCGTAGTCCCGCACGGGAGTGGTCTCGGCGATTTCGAGGACCACGCGGCGCTGATCCAGGCCCGCCTCCTGCAGTTTGGAGAGCGTGAAGCCTTTCTGGAAACGCTCATCGTCAAAAATGTGCGGGCTGATGTTGAGGAAGAACTTCCTGTTGGGAACGGTCGGCAGGAACTCGGCAATGCTTGTGAGCGCCTGGGCGCGGCACAGGCAGTCCAGGTCCAGAGAAAGCCCCCATTCCCATGCCTTCTCAAACATGATCCGCGGGTCATCGAACGGCGCTCTGCCGCGCGAGAAGACTTCGTATCCGAAGACCTCCCCGGAAAAAAGATCCACGATGGGCTGAAAACGGGAAGAAACCCCGCCTTCTCGAACCAGACGAAGAAGATCATCGCGGGTCGCGGATGGACCCGCATTCTCTAAAGGTGTCGTCACAGAGCCGAACCTCCCCTCAGCTATGTCCCATTATCACTATTCCAGATAGACCGTAAAGAAAAATCGCAAGGGCCACGGAAGCCGGATTGAGGAGGGAATTCCGGACGCTTAGCGCCCTGTCTCATAAGTACGGCGACGTATCCTTTGTGGACAGGATTAACAGGATTCACAAGATGGATGGATAAGAGCCCTAATCATGTTGATCTTGTTAATCCTGTCCAATACCTCCCACGCACCTGCTATATGTCACAGCGCTTATGAACGCCTGTACTTGGCCGGCGAATCAATTCCCCTCCATGCCGCTGCCGCAGAGGGTATCCCGGCGTTCTCACGATCTGTAGTCGTCCACGAGGTTCTGAACGTATCGAGCCAGGGCCGCCGCGCTGGTGAGGCCCGGCGACTCGATGCCGATGAGGTTGAAGAGCCCCTCGAGGCCGCGGTCCGCTTCGTGGCGGATCACAAAATCGCGGAAAGGCTCATCCGGCCCCTGCAGCTTGGGGCGTACTCCGGCCGTGTCGGGTTGCAGGTCATCCTCGTCGAGGAAGGGCAAAAAACGGGAAGCCGAGCGATAGAAGGCTTCCCTCTGCGTGACGTCTACGCGATCGTCCACAGCATCCACGTACACCGTGTTCGGACCCAACCGCGCCCGGCCCTGCAAGTCCAGGGTCAGGTGCACGCCCAGCCCCGCGACGCCGGCGTGAGGAGCGGGGTACACGAGCCGGCCCACGCGGCGGCCCTTGGAGGGGGGAAGCGAGAAGTAGTCGCCC
>JAPKZE010000254.1 GCA_026393955.1 Candidatus Aminicenantota bacterium | reverse complement strand
GATCCTGGCTAGAGCGATGAACACGGGATCCGTCGTCCCCAGGAGAACTTCGTAGAGCCCGACGAACCACAGGGACGGAAGGCGGAAGACGAGCGGAGACCCGTGGTCCTTGAGCTTCGCCAGTGAGCGGACCACGCCGTTCAGGCTCCCGGGCTCGACCAAGAACGTGAGCAGCAGAAAGATGAAAAAGGCGATCAGGGCGAACCGGACCAGCAAAGAGATCCGGCGATAGGCCGAGGGCGGGAGGATGGCCATAAGGAAGAAGTTGACGAAGACGCAGGCGAAGAAGACACAGAAACAGGCCGCGAAGGCGCTGACCAGGTGGGCCAAAACGTGGCGGGCCAGGAACAGCATGCTGTTCGACCTCCACTGGGCCAGAAAGAGCGCGAACACGACCGAAGAGAGGCTGCTCATGGCCACGGAGAAAAAGCCGATGAAGGCGACGAATGAAACCAGTTTGGCGGCAAAGATCGTACGCAGCCGAACCGGCAGGGGCGTGAGATTGACGAAGTCCCGGCGGTCGGGGAAGAGGATCTCCCATTCGAGGAGCGTGACGATGCCGAAAATGACCATCATGAGGATGAAGACGTAGTTCTTCTCCTGCCAGGACGTGTTCACATCGGGAGAAAGCTCGTACTTGAAGAAGATGAGCATCTGGGAGCTCCACCCCATGACGACCGCCAGGATGGACAGGACGGCGACCAGGCGGGCCTTCATCTGGTCCTCGAAATCCACGATATCGTTCCGGAAGAGCCGTCCGAAGAAGTGCTTGGTCAAGATCCCGACTTGGGTCAATTCCTCGCCGCGGTCCCGGAGGCAGGCGGAGGCGAACGTCGCGGCCGTCAATCGCTCCTCTTCATCGTATCGACGATCCGTTCGGCGGTCAGGGCCGTATCCTCGTGCAGGACGAGCTGGCTGAAGATCTCGGTCAGCGACGGGAGGTGCATGAGGGTCCGCAGGTTGGCCACGGAATCGTTGGCCACGATGTTCCCCTGATGAAGGATGATGATCCGCGAGCAGACCTGTTCGGTGACTTCGAGCACATGGGAGGAATAGATGATGACCTTGTTCTCCCCGGCCAGCCTCTTGATCAAGTCCCGGATGACGAGCCCGGTCGTCACGTCCAGGCCGGAGAGGGGCTCGTCCAGCAGGAGGATATCGGGATCATGGAGGAGAGCGGACGCGATCAGGACCTTCTGCCGCATGCCTTTCGAATAGGATGACAGCGGGCTGTCCATGTCGTGGCGGAGGCCGAAGATGTCCAGAAAGTCCGTGATCTTGACCTTGAGGGATCGTTCGGGCAGGTGACGCAGCCGTCCGACCATGGTCAAATAGTCGTACGCGCTGAGATGCGGGTAGATCTCCGACTGTTCGGGCACATAGCCGAGGCGCTTTTTATACGAGGTGATGTCTTTTCGTATATCATGCCCCTCGAAGAGGATCTCTCCCTTGGTCGGCTCGAGCAGGCCGGCCAGCATCCGGATGGTCGTGGTCTTGCCCGCCCCGTTCGGCCCCAGATATCCCAGGACCTCACCGGGCTCGACGGCGAAGCTGACGTCGTTGACGACGGTAAAGACGGAGAACTTCTTGGAAACGCCTCGAACCTCGATCATGGGAAGACAGCTTATCGGACGGCCTTTGTTCCAGAATACACCCTTCGGGAGTGATATTCAATCTGGCCGCGCTTGAAATGCCGGGATGCGGCGCGTATAATCCCCGACGACCTCGGGGCGAGGACGAGCGTCGATCGGAGGCCTAAGAAAATGAGAGTCGGAATCCTGACCGGAGGCGGCGATTGTCCGGGGCTCAACGCGGTCATCCGGGCGGTGACCCGCAAGGGCATCGTCACCCACGGCTTTGACGTCCTCGGCATCAAGAACGGCTGGCTGGGGCTCATCGAGGGCAAGGTCTATCCCCTCGACCTGAACGCCATCTCCGGCATCCTGCCCCGCGGCGGGACCATCCTCGGCACGTCCCGGACCAATCCGTTCAAGGTCGAGGACGGCGTCGGCAAGATCTTCGCCCAAGTCGAGAAGTTCGAGCTCGATGCCGTCATCGCCATCGGCGGCGAGGACACGCTCGGCGTCGCCAAGAAGCTCTTCGACAAGGGCCTGCGCTGCGTCGGCGTCCCCAAGACGATCGACAACGACCTGTCCGGGACCGATTACACGTTCGGGTTCGACACCGC
>JAPKZE010000257.1 GCA_026393955.1 Candidatus Aminicenantota bacterium | reverse complement strand
GACCTGGACCTCGCCTTGTTTTTCACCCTGGAGCAATTCCGCTTCGTAAACGTACTTCGGGGCGGCGAGCTTGACGATCATGCCCTTCTCGCCCTCCTTCTTGATCTCGGCCCGGATCTCGGACTTCTCGACCTTCTGGATCTTCGCCCCGGCGGCTGCCTTCAGGATCGCGTCCGCGGCGGGCTTGGGGATATCCTGGAGGGCGACGATGGTGGCGATGTCCATGACGGTGCCGTCCTCGGCCACTTCGATCTCGCCCCGGCCGGCCTTGAATTCGAAGTCATAGAGAGTGATGCCGGCTTCCTTTTCGACGTCCATCTTGCCGACGACGGCTCCCGGGCAGTTGGCCTTGACGGCCTGGGCGACCGCGGGCGGCACCTTGGCGGTTTCCTTGGCTTGTTCCTGCGGAGACCGGCCGGCCGACGGTCCGGACCCGGCGACGGCCGAGCCCAGGCCCATAACGCTCAGGACCACGATGAAAGTCAGAATGCGTTTCATGAGAATCTCCTATACCAGATTCTTCGGCCTCACTCCTGCGCCGGCAGCAACTTGTCCTTGTCCAGCGTCGACTTGGTGAAGATCCCCAGGACGCCCTTGAGCCCGACGCTCATGACGATATTGAGGAAAAAGCTGAGGAAGCCGACGAGGAGCAGGAGGCCGCAGAGGGCGGCCAGGATCATGTAGACGCTGAACTCGCCGTTGGAATAAATGGTCCGGCGGAGCATGCCCTTGAGCCCGGCCATGCCCATGAAGGCGCCCATGCCGATGCCGCCGACGAGCTGGGCCCAGAAATGGATGTTGGCCAGCTTCTGGCTGTAGAGCTTGGCGCCGTTGGTCAGGATGGGGAAGAGGATGTAGATCGCGGCGTAGAGCGTCATGCTCAGGCCGACCAGGACGGCGACGTGGACGTGCGGCCCGATGACCCACTGGGTGTTGTGGAGGATGCGGTTCAGCCCGACGTCGGCCTGGATGATGCCGGCCGGGACGCCCAGGCCGAAGCCGAGTAGCCCGCCGAGCAGGAACTTGAGCTCGTTCGTCATCTTGAGCGGCCGGGCGCTCCAGAGCGTGGCGACGGTGATGAAGAAGGCCAGGCCCTGGGTGATGAGCTCGAAGGCCGTGACCATCTCGCCGGAGACGACCTTGAGCAGGGCCGGCTGGGCCTGGTCGGAGAGCAGGTGGTGGGACCAGACCGTCCACGAGACGACCAGCTCGACGAGCAGGGCGGCCCGGGCGATGTTCTGCATGAACAGCTCTTTGCCCGTGATCAGCATGGCCAGCAGGTACCAGGTCCCGGCGACGAAGATGAGGACGAGGCCGTCGGCGACGAGGTCGAGGCCCCACCAGAACCAGTTCTTGTAGAGCAGGGCGTCGATGGCCGTCCGCCTCAGGTCGAAGCCAAGGAGCGAGCCGACCATGTAGACGAGGATGAGCACGCCCGTGAACAGGATGATGGCGGAATTGAGGGCCACATCCACCGAGCCGCGGGCCACGGCGGCCACCGGCAGGGGCACGAGGTGCGCCACTTTCTTCTTCCTGAACAGGTTCCTGATGCCCGTCCAGCCGAGGGCCGAAGCCAAGAGGGCCCCGGCCGGCTGCTTGTCCCAGCCCTTGGGGGTATAGGTGATGGTCTTGAAGATGTTGACGACGAAGAAGACCGTGCCCACCATGACCAGGGCGATGCCCAGGATGAAGAAAGCCCCGCCAAGGGCGCTGAACTGGCTGAAGTCGGCCGGGAGCGGCCAATAGAGGGTGTAGAGGGGCGCGTAGTGGGAGACGAAGCCGGCGCCCCAGAAGACGAAGGTGCCGCCCGCGACCAGCCAGAACGTCCACGTGGCCAGCTTGACGCTCCAGAGCGGCTTCTTCATCAGGAACGGCACCAGGAAGAGGAAGGCGCCGAAGACGATCGAGTAGGACGACCCGAAGATGCCGACCAGCGGGTGGGCCGTCAGGATGGCGAAGAACTGGTTGGTCGTGATCACGGGCAGGGGCTTGACCTCGAAGATCCGCATGATCATGCCCTCGATGACGGCGAAGCCGAAGTAGACCAGGCCCACGACGACGAAGCGGAGGGTCAGCTTCTGCATGGGCGTTAGGGTCTTTGGCTTGAACAGGCCCTGCTCCCCGTTGAGGAATGTCTGGACGAGGCTCATGGTATCCCCCTAGTTCCCTTCGACGACTTCGATGGCGTCGGCGATGAACATGCCGACGCCTTTGGGCCCCGAGTACTCCGTCGAGCGGATGCTGTAGAGGCCGGGCTTGT
>JAPKZE010000246.1 GCA_026393955.1 Candidatus Aminicenantota bacterium | reverse complement strand
ATATCTATCAAGCCCTGACGATTATTTCAACCAGTAACGGTTGTCAGAACGATAGCCTCAAAGGCTCACCTATGATAGGGATTCACCCGGGGCTTGTCAAGGGTCGAGTTAAAAATAATTTAGCCGCACCGAACGTCGCCGGCCGTTGACCGGAAACCCCATTTTTTTCAGCCCGTTAGCGCCGCCGGTTGACATCGCCGTGGGGGCGGGCGGCATTCCCGCCGAGAGGCTCTTTTGGCCGCTCTGGCACGACTCGCGCTTTTCGGGGGGCATGAGCGGACGAGCGGTGCAGCACCGAAACGGGAGCGGGACGCGACGGGGATCGAGCCTCGTCGAGGTGCTCGTGGCCATGGCCCTCGTGCTCCTGCTCGTTGTGGGCACGGCCGAAATGCTGACGCTCTCGCTCAAGGCCAAACGGCGCGGCGACGTGCTGGCCGCGATCACGCAAGCCGTGAACGACCGGTTCGCCGGGCTGAGAGCGCGGCCGTACGAGGACGCGGCCCTCGCCGCCGGGACATACGCCGAGACCGTCCGCGTCGATCCGGGCGGATGTCTCATCGCCCAGACCTGGGAGATCGCCGACGACGCCGGCGGCCTGAAGCGGGTCAGGCTGACGGCCCGGGAGTCCGGAAGGCCGGGCCCCGAGACGGCCGCCGTCCTCTTCATCGCGAGGGACCTGGGGTTCCGGCCATGAGGCGGGGCGGTTTCACTCTGATCGAGTGCCTGCTCGGGCTGGCGCTGTCCCTGCTCGTCATCTCGGCCGGGCTGGAGTCCTTCGCCCGGACCCAGAAGGCCTTCGCCGGGCTCAAGGCCCGGGAGGAAGCGGACCAGGCGGCCCTCGCGGCCCTGGACAGGATGCGGATCGACCTTCTCCACGCCGGCCTGGGTCTTGTCCCCGAGATGGGCCTCGGGCTCGTCGCGGCGGCGGAAACGAACCCGGCCGAGATGCGCCTGATGTCGGTCGAAAAAGAGCTTCACCTGGCGGCCGAAGCCGGGGCCGGCGGGACCAGGCTTCCTCTGACCTCGACCGCGGACATCGTCGCCGGACAGCGGATCGCATTGCGCGAGGGCGCGGCAGGCGAGGTCCGGACGGTCGTCCGGCTCGAAGCGGGCGCCGTCGTCCTCGAAGCGCCGCTCGAACGGGCCTATGCGCCGGAAACGGCCGTTCTCTCCCTGCTCGAGCTCGTGACCTTTTTTCTGGACGGGCCGGCCCGGATCCTGAGAAGGCGGGTCAACGCCTCCTCGGCCCAGCCGCTCCTCGAGAACGCCGCGGCGGCGGCCTGGACCCAGGACCCGTCCGCCCCGCTCGTCCGCGTCCGTCTAGAACTCGCGGTCAAAGGAGTCCATCCCCATGAAGCGACTGTCTTTCTCAAGAACGCGGCCCTGGCCGCGGGTAACGGGAAGTGACCCGTTCCGGATGGGTACGTGTCCCCATTCGAACACCCGTTCGAGGGGCTCTGTCACCGTGATCGTCCTTTTATTGATGGTCGTGTTCGCCGGGCTCGGCCTGGCCATGCTCCACGCTTCGGGGGTGCACGTGAAGATCAACGGCTTCCGCAGGACCTCGACGCTCCTCGACCTCGCCTCGGAGAATGGCCTGAAGCGCGGCCTCGTCGATCTCTCGGCCTGGCTCGAAGCCGAAGGCCTTCTCGCGCCCGTGTCGGCGGAGAGCGTCGAGGCGCTGCGGGAAGACCCCCGGCGAGGCTTCCTTCCTCTTGTCGAGGAGGCCCTGGGTTCCGCTTTTCCCCGCGTCCTCGAGGAGTCGTTCGACGGCATGAGCTGGGAAAGCCGGGCCGATTGCGGCTTCGGCAGCCTCGAGGACAGGGGCGGCTATGTCCGGATCACGGCCGCCGTCAGGATCGAGTCGTCCGGAGGGCTTCTCCGGGTCCGGCCGCGGCGCGTCTCGACGCTCGAAGGCTCCCTCGGCCTGCTGGCCGGCCGCCTGCCCCTGCCGGCCGTGCCGCTCTATATAAAAGGAGATAGGCCCGACGGGATCAGCCTCCCGGCCAAGCCCGGCCAGCTGCTGGGCGCCGGCCTCGCGACGGCCGCGGGGGGCGTCCTTCCGGACGACGCCGGGGGGCTGGCCGCGAAGGCCTTGGCCATCGGCGTATTCGAGCCGGGCGACCTCTCCCCTGCCCAGCTCAGGCAGGCCCTGGGGCTCGAGGCTTCGACGGACCCGGTTCCCGACGGCGTCTATCTCATCGAGAACGACCTCGGCCTGGGCGGGATCTTCGTCCAGGGCTCCCTCGACGAGATGATCCTGGCCGTCCGGGGCGACAGCCAGGTCGTCGTCTTCCGGGCCGGCGGCGCGGATTGGCGGCTCGAATGGAGCCCAACCCGGAGCCGGACGGAATTCCTGACGCCGCAGGGCTCCCGCTCCTATGACCTCATCCCCCTGCCCATCCTGTTCGTCAACGGGGCCATCGCCGCCCTTGGCGGAGGGGCCGTGGGCATGGACGGGGGTGTGGAAATGTGCTTCGACGGCCGGACGCCCGCCGTCCTCGACGGCGTCGACCTGACCATCGTGTCCGCGGACCGGGTGACCATCTCGTCGCACCTCATCCTCGAGGGTGTCCGCTGGCAGGACGGCATCCCTTACAGCAAAAATTCCCAAGCCCAGCTCGTCATCTATGCCGCCGGACGGGACGCCGTTACGGGCGAGCGGACGGAAGGAGGGATCGCCGTCGACGGGGAGGCGCCCGACGGCCTGAAGCTCCAGGCTTCGCTGACCGCGGCCTCCGGCGGATTCCGGATCGAAGGCGAAGCCAAGTCCGTCGAGCTTCTCGGCGCCCTCCATGCCGACGCCTATGCCGGCAACGGCAGCCGGCTGACCCTCTACCGCGACGACCGGGCCGCGGCTGGCAAGTTCCCGCGTAACGCCCCGCTCACGGCCGAGCCCCAGCTCGCGGTCTATGCCTTGAAGGTCCTGTCCTGGAAGGAGTATTGAGTTGGCCGCTTCCCGGCAGGGATTCACGGTCGTCGAGGTCGTGCTGGCCCTCGCTCTGGCCGGCTTCTTCGCGCTCGGCACGGCCTACACGGTCCAAAGGCTCGGACCGAAGCTCGATCTCCAGGCGGGGATCTGGGAGGTGACGGCGGGTCTCAACCAAGCCCGGTTCCAGGCCATCATGTCCGGCGCATCCGTCCGTGTCCGCTTCGTCCCTTCGGGGTTCGTCTTCGAGCGCTACGACGCGGCGGAGGCGGCGTGGCGGCCGGCGCGCGCCGTCACACTTGCCGGCGTCCGCGTCAGGGCCAACAACGCGCTCGTCTTCCATCCGGAGGGAACGGTCTCCAACCTGGCTTCGATCACGGTGGGGAACGCGCGGGGGACCTACAGGATCACGGTCGCGATCACGGGGCGGATCCGAGCCCTCAGGACCGGTTGAGGCCGGCCGGCTCGCCCTTGTGCGGCTCCGGCGATTTCCGGCCGTCGTGGAGGGCTCTCATCAGGCTCAGGACCGTCGCCATGCTGTTGTGCTGGAATTCGATGCCCATCTCGAAAACGTTCGCGGACTCGTCCCGGCGGCGCCATTTGACCTGCCCCTCGACACGCAGGGTGTCCGCGGATCGGACGAGCTCGATCTGGAGGCGGAGAAGGCACCCGACCTCGAACGGCTCCATCGAGTGGATCCGGGCGCCGCCGATGGAGATGTCGTAGGTGAAGCCTTCGACCGGGGACCGGCCATTCACGTGCCGAGGATCCTTCATGAGCGTGATCTGGGTCCTGTTCCACTGCTTGAAACGGCGGTCCCTGCGAGCCTTGAAGCCGGACCCCGCGGGAGAGGTCTTCGAAGGGGTCATCGCGGGATCACCTTATCCATCGGGGGACGCGCCGGTTCCCCTTTCTCTTTCCGGTCGACCTCGTGATAGAGGTTCCTCATGATGGCCTGGAGGGTGGCCTCGACGCAGTCCTGGAACTCCACGCCGCACTCGTGGACCTTTTGCTCCTCGTTCCAGCGGCTCCAGCGGACCTCGCCGTCGATGCCGATGAACTCGCGGGAGCGGACGAGCTCGATGTGGAGCCGGAGGACGGCGCCCACGGGAAAGCTCTCGTCGCACTGGATGCGGGCTCCGCCGAGGGACAGATCCCAGGCGTAGGCGTCGAGCGGGCAGCGGGGCAGGAGGCCGTTCCCCCCGGAGGCAGACTGGATGATGGCCTTGTTCCACTGTTGGAACCGGCGATGCTTGCGTCGTTCGCTGTCCATGGCGACTCTCCAGTCCGAGACCTTTCCGTACGGTTCGTTGCCATTCTGAAGGGGGGGGCCAGCGGGAACAATCCCCCCTGGAGGTGATTCCGAGGATGAAATCCTCCCCTCCGGAGGCGGGACGCCGGGGCCGGCCCAAGGCCCGGCCGGCGTCGCGGATTGACTTTTCGGCACGCGCCGAAGTATAAGGCTCATAAGAAGAAAGGGAAGATATGCCGCTCCCCGACCTGCCTGGCCGGACGCTCCTCCACTACCGGATCACCGAGAAGATCGGCGAAGGCGGCATGGGCGCCGTTTATAAGGCCGTCGACACCCACCTCGACCGGCCCGTCGCCATCAAGGTCCTGCCGCCTGACAGGGTCGCCGATCTCGAAAGGCGTCAGCGCTTCGTCCAGGAGGCCAAGGCGGCTTCGGCCCTCCGCCATCCCAACATCGTCGTCATCCACGACATCGCCGCGGGCGGAGGGCGCGATTTCATCGTCATGGAGCTGGTCGAAGGGCATTCCCTCGACACCCTGATCGGCCGCAAGGGCCTGAAGCTCGGCCAGGCCCTCGGCATTGCCGTCCAGATCGCCGACGGCCTGGCCAAGGCCCACGCCGCCGGGATCGTGCACCGCGACATCAAGCCGACGAACATCATGGTTACGCCCGACGGCCTGGTCAAGATCCTCGATTTCGGCCTGGCCAAGCTCTCCGAGGCCGGGCCCGACGAAGGGGCGGGGCCGACGATGACGATGGCGCCGGACCAGAAGCCCCGCACGGAGGAAGGCTATGTCGTCGGTACGGCCGCTTACATGTCGCCCGAGCAGGCGGAAGGGAAAAATGTCGACGCCCGTTCCGACATCTTCTCCTTCGGCGCGGTTCTCTATGAGATGCTCACCGGCCGCAAGGCGTTCGGACGGGAGAGCGGGATCAAGTCCCTGGCCGCCGTCCTGAACGAAGACCCTCCCCCGGCCTCCGCGGTGAACGAGGCCGTCCCGGCCGAGATCGAGCGCGTTCTCAACCGCTGTCTCCGCAAGGACCCGCAGCGCCGCTGGCAGACGATGTCCGACCTCAAGGTCGCCCTCCAGGATCTCAAGGAGGACTCGGAATCCGGCAAGCTCGCGGCCCCGGTCGTCACGACCGGCCGGAAAAAGAAGAGGTCGGCGTTCTTCACGGCCGCGCTCTCCGTTCTCGCCCTCGCCGCCGCCGCTATCGCCCTCAAGCTTCTCATCCTCAAGCCGAAAGGGCCCGTCGAATACGAGATCGCCCCTTTGACCTTTGATTCCGGGATGACCGCGTTCCCGACGGTCTCACCCGACGGCAAACAGATCGCCTTCGTCTCCAACCGCGATGGGTCAACGAATCTAGCCGTGATGAACCTGGACGGGACCGGCTATCGCGAGATCACGCTTTATGCGAACGGCGAGCAGGTGTACAATCCCTCCTGGAGTCCCTCGGGCGACCGTATCGTATTTGACTACTCGGTGCGGGATGGACGGGATATCGCCTGGGTTCGGCCGGACGGCGCGGATCTGGAATTTCTGGTCACCGGTGATGACGACTCACGTGCCGCGAGATTCTCGAATGACGGACGCGCGCTC
>JAPKZE010000384.1 GCA_026393955.1 Candidatus Aminicenantota bacterium | reverse complement strand
CCGGCGTGCCCGGCCCCGACCACGATGACGTCGAAATCGTTCCTGTTAAGCACCTGGCGCCTACTTGCCGACGCAGAAGCGTCCGAAGATATCGTCGAGGACTTCCTCGGCTCGCACCTCCCCTGTCAGCTCGCCGATGAGGCGGAGGGCCGTCCGGAGCTCCTCAGCACAGACCTCGTCTGAATGTCCCCTGGCCAGGAGCACTCTGGCCCGCCGAAGAGCGTCCAGGATAGCTTGAAGGCCGTCCTTCTGCCGGGCATGGAGGATGAGCTCTTCTTCCCGGCCGGCCCCCGGGGCGAAAAGGGCGCCGATGCGGGCGCGGAGCGCCTCGATGTTCTTTCCCTTCCGGGCGGAGACCTCGACGACAGGGACCTTCCCGGCCAACTCCCGGATCTTCCGCTCCGCAAGCTTCCTGGGGAGGTCGCTCTTGTTCAGGACGATAATGGCCTTTTTTTCGGGATGCCGCCGGACGATCCGCACGTCCTCTTCGGCCTCCCGGCGGGAGGCATCGAGGACGATGAGCAGTCCGTCCGCGCTGCGGGCGATCTTCCGCCCCCTGACGATGCCCCTTCTCTCGACGGGATGCATCGGACGGCCGAGCCCGGCCATGTCCACGAGATGGAAGACGACCCCGTCGAGGACCAGTCTCTCCCGGAGGAAATCCCGGGTCGTCCCTGGAAACGGGGTGACGATGGCCCGGTCTTCCTCGAGAAGGGCGTTGAACAAGGTCGACTTGCCGACGTTGGTCCGGCCGACGATGGCCAAGGTGACCCCTTCGGCCAGGGCCCGGCCGGTTTCGTAGCTGGCCACCAGCCGCCCGACATCGTCAATGAGACGGTCGAGGGACTTCAGATCGGCCGCCGGGCTCTTTTTCAGGCCGTCCTCGGGGAATTCGAGCCCGGCCTCGGTCCGGGAGAGCAGGACGATGAGCCGGGACCGGAGATGATAAATGCGCTTGGACAAGCTCCCCCCGACCTGGCGAGAGGATACGCGGGCCTGGGCCAGAGAAACCGACCGGATCAGGTCGTTGACGGCCTGGGCCTGGAGGATGTCCAGGCGGCCGTTGAGATGGGCCCGGAGAGTGAATTCCCCGGGGCGGGCCAGCCGGGCTCCGGCGCCCGTCCCCAGCCTCAGGATGCCTTCGAGCACGGCCGGACTGCCGTGGGTGCTGATCTCGACGACGTCCTCTCCCGTATAGGACCGCGGCCCCTTGAAATAGGTCAGGAAGGCCTCGTCGAGGGCCCGGCTTCGCTCGGGATCGCGGACGCTGCCGAAGACCGGGCGCCGGTCCGGGTAGGCCCGCCCGGTCCCGCCCTTCGGCTCGAAGATCCTTCGGGCCACGGCCGCGGCTTTCGGGCCGCTGAGGCGGACGATGCCGAGCCCGCCGAATCCCGGCGGCGTCGCTATCGCGATGATGGTGTCTTCGAGCAAGCGCGCATCCCTGTCCGTTTCCCCATTCTAAGTGACGCCTCTCCCGATGGCAAGGGCTCAAAGGAGTCGTGCAGGATACCAGAGTTAGAAAAAGAAAAGAGGGACAGTCCCCGCTAGCTGCGTCAGCGGGGGGCTTTGAAGATCTTGACCTTCTTCAGGAACGCGTCGCCGATGCTCTCGCTGGTGTCGCCGGGCGTCTCGTTGGCCACGATGTGGATGATGCGCCGCTCGTAGGGGTTCATCAGGTCGAGGATCTCTTCGCGCCCGGAGTCCGAGACCTGGCGCGCGACGCGCTGGCCGTACTCCTTGAGCTTCTTCTCTTTCCTCTTCCGGTAGAACTCGCAGTCGGCCTGGACCTTGATCGGCGAGATCTTGTTCAACATGTGCTGGATGGCCAGGAGGAGCGAGCCGTCGTTGCGCAGCAGCATCGTCTTGTCCGGGCCGTCGAAGACGACGAAGATGATGTCCGGGCGCTTCTTGATCTGGAAGGTCAGCTCCAGCGGGAAGACGGTCATGAGCTTGTTCAGGAAGCGCTCGACGGCGTTGTCGGCGCCCTCGTCTTTGGCCCAGGCCCGGATGACGATCTCCTTGCCCTTCAATCCGAAGAGCCTCGTCTTCTCCGTGACGATCTCGTAGTCGAACTTCTCCCGCGGCAGCTTCAACCGGTGCTCGGCCAGGCTGATGGCCTCTTCCAGGTTGCGGCCGCTGTATTCCGGCCGCTCGTCGGCCGGCGGCGCGCTCGGCTGTTCTTTCGGCTGTTCTTTCAGCTGTTCGTCCGGTTGCTCCTCCGTTCGCTCGTTCTCGATCTTCTTTTCGTTGTCCATGGTCATCTCGCTTTGGCCGTCATCGGGTGGCGGTGCATCATCTTGTTCATGAGGGCCTGCTGGCCGATCTGGAGGACGTTGGTGGTCAGCCAATAAAGGACTAATCCGCTCTGGAAGTTGATGAAAAATATGGTCATTACGAACGGCATGATGAGCATCATCTTGGCCTGGGAGGGATCGGCCGAGCTCGGCGTCATCTTCTGGGAGATGTACTGGGTGATGCCCATCAACACGGGTGTGACGTAGAGCGGATCCATCACGGACAGGTCCTGGATCCAGAGCATGAACGGGGCGTGACGGAACTCCACGGCGACGACGAGCATGCGGAAGACGCCCCACATCACGGGCATCTGGATGAGCAGCGGCAGGCAGCCGCCGGCCGGATTGACGCCGTTCTCCTTGTAGAGCTTCATCATCTCTTCGTTCATCTGGCGGCGCTGATCGATGTCGGTCTTGGCCTTCTTGTACTTGGCCCGCAGGGCCTTGATCTTCGGCTGCAGGTCGGCCATCTTGGCCATCGATTTCGTCGAGCTGTAGGTCAACGGGAAGAAGATGATCTTGATGATGAGGGTCAGGAGGATGATAGACACGCCCCAGTTCGGGACGAGCTTGTGGCACCCCCGGACGACGACGAGGAGGATCTCGGCGATGGCGCCGAAGAAGCCGTAATTGATGACCTTCTTCGCATCGAGGCCGAAAGCCTTGAGGGCGTCGGACTCCTTGGGGCCGATGAAGGCCTGGCGAGGCTCGGTCACATAGAGGAAGTGGGACGGGAGCTGCCCCGCGGCGGCGTCCCCGGCTTCCTGCTGGAAGACCGCCTGCCCCTTCTGCGGCAGCAACGCGAAGAGGGCGACGAAATAGTTCTCTTCATACGCGGCCCAATCGACGAAGTTGTAGGTGTTCTCACCGGGCTTGAATTTCTTCTCGTTCATCCGGTAGACCTTGCCGCCGGTGTAGACGGCCGAGCCGAGGGTCGCGCTGTAGCTCTTCTTGGCCTCGGCGGGAGTGGGGTTGCTGATGCCCGGGCCCCAGACGACGGAAGCCGCGACCGGCTGGCCGTCCTTCCAGACCCGGACATCGGTCGTCATGACATAGCTGCCGCCGGTGAAGCCGAACGTCTTCTCGGCCCGGACCGAGGCGCCGTCGGAATAGACGAAGCGGATCTCGCCTTTGGCCCCGTCGGCGAGGTCGAGCCCGGCCTCGGGGGCTTGGAAGAGCGAGGCGTTGAGATGCCCAGTCAGGGCGGTGTCAGCGAGGCCCAGCGAGAAGGGATAACGGCCCATCTCGGCGGCCCGGATCGGAACGAGCTCGAGGTCCTCTACGATGGCTGGGCCGGTCTGGCCCAGGATCGTGGCGAAAACGTTTTTAATAAGGTCTATGAGACCGCGCCGGCTCTGCGGTTCTCTCCGGATGCTCTTGTGCTTCTTGAGCGTCCAGCTCTTGAGGACGCC
>JAPKZE010000408.1 GCA_026393955.1 Candidatus Aminicenantota bacterium | reverse complement strand
AACAACGTCTCGGGCCAGATCGAGATCTTGACCTGGAAGGAAGCCCAGGTCAAGATCGAGGCCCTCAAGACCTCGAAGGCGTCTTCCCTCGAGAAAGCCAAGGAGAACGCGGCCAAGGTGACGATCGAAGTCACGGGCGAGGGCGACCTCGTCCGGGTCGAGACGAAATACCCCAAGCAGAGCGGCGACTCCTGGGGCGGCGACTCCATCAACGTCACCGTCGATTACAAGATCTGGATCCCCGAGCAGGCCGCGGCCGAGATCAAGTCCGTCAGCGGCGACGTTAACGTTGCGGCGCTCGGCGGCCAGGCCAAGATCAAGTGCGTCAGCGGCAACGTCGACCTCGGCGGCGCGGCCGGCGCCGAGATCGACCTCGTCAGCGGCGACCTGACGATGGCCAAGATCTCCGGCGACGCCTACGTCAACGC
Source organism: Candidatus Aminicenantota bacterium (assembly GCA_026393955.1). Lineage (GTDB taxonomy): Bacteria > Acidobacteriota > Aminicenantia > Aminicenantales > Saccharicenantaceae > RBG-16-66-30. The sequence continues at coordinate 1,563 of JAPKZE010000408.1, read as the reverse complement.
CGTCTCGGGGAACATCGACGTCACCGGGATCACGGGCTCGGTCGAGGTCAAGGCCGTGAGCGGCGATATCAAGCTGCTGGATGTCGCTGACGCCCAGACGGTCGGGGCCGAGAGCGTCAGCGGCAACATCACCTACGTCGGTGCGATCAAGGCGGGCGGCCGCTACGAGATCAAGACGCACAGCGGCGACGTCCGCGTCACCATCCCGGCCGGGTCGTCCTTCGACCTCGAGGCCAACACCTTCAGCGGCGACATCGACAGCGACTTCGAGATCACGGTCTCCGGCAAGATATCGCCCAAGGAGATCCACGGCACCGTCGGCAAGGGCGGAGCCACGCTCATCCTCAAGAGCTTCAGCGGCAACGTGGATATCAAGAAGAAATAGGGCCGGACCTCCGGCTTTTTCCACAGGGGCGGCAGTGATGCCGCCCCCTTTTTTTGTATAATGGCGGCGATGCGCCGTATCCACGCCGTGAACTTCATCCGGACGATGGCCGTGACGACCGTCGCCTTCCTGGCCCCGCTCCGCTTCCTGGAGCTCGGGTTCGGGGGCGCGGGCATCGGCGTCATCGTCGCGCTGTTCGCTTCGGCCCCTTTGATCTTTTCCTTTCCGACCGGCTGGCTGAACGACCGGGTCTCGATGAAGGCCGTCATCGCCGGGGCGCTCCTCTCCATGTCGGCCCTCTTCGCGGCCATGACGGTCGTCCGGGACATCGCGCCCATGGCCGTCGTCTTTCTCCTGCTGGGTATCGCCAACAGCGCCTTCAACGTGTCCATCAACAGCCTGTACTTCAAGGACGGGACGGAGACCGACCCGAACCGGAAATACGGCCGCTATGTCGGCTGGCTGTCGCTCGGGCCCCCGGCCGGGCTGCTCCTCGGCAGCTTCGTGGCCAGGGTCGCCGGCTTCCGGACGCTCCTTGCGATCATGGCCGTCCTGACGGCGGTCGCGGCCTTTTCCGTGCGCGGCTTCGGCGAGGAGAGGTTCGCGGTGGTCTCGATCCGGGATTACCGCTCCAGCGTTTTCAACAAGAGGACCCTCCTCTTCTCCGCCTTCCTCGTCCTCCTGGCCCTCCATTGGGGGACGGAGCTGACCGTCTACGGGCCGTTCCTCCGGACCCGCCTCGGCCTGAGCGATTCAGGGGTGGCCCTTTATATGGCCGGGGCCTACATGGCCCTGGCCTCGGCGGCCTTCCTGGCCGGCCGGCTGAAGTTCGATCCCGTCCGCAACCGGCGCCTCTTCCTCGCCGGAATCACGCTGTCCGGCCTCGGCCTCATCCTCATGACGGTCGGCGACGTCCGGCTCTCGTTCGTCTTCCGGTTCCTCCACGAAGGGGGGGACGGACTGACGGGGACGATGGCCATCCTGACCATGTCGCGCCTGTTCGAGAAGAAGACGATCGGCGGCAGCGCCGGCCTTTTGATGGCCCTCCAGACCTCGGGTCACATCGCCGGAAGCCTCTTCTTCTCCTGGCTGGGATTCCGGGCCGGGCTCCAGGTGCCGATGATCGTCGCCGGCGCCATCCTGCTTGTCGATGCCGTCTTCGGCCTCGTCGCCGTGCC
>JAPKZE010000153.1 GCA_026393955.1 Candidatus Aminicenantota bacterium | reverse complement strand
CTCGGGCTCTTCCCGCTGACCAACATCGTCATCGCCAACATGGTCGGCGCCGGCATCTTCACGACCTCGGGCCTGCTGATGGCGGACCTCCACAGCCCCCTGATCATGCTCGGACTCTGGCTCGTCGGCGGCCTGGTCGCCCTGTGCGGCGCCCTGAGCTACGGCGAGCTCGGCGCCGCCTTCCCGCACGCCGGCGGGGAATATGCGTTCCTGTCGCGCCTCTACCATCCGGTCCTCGGCTTCCTCTCCGGCTGGGTCTCGTTCTTTGTCGGCTTCTCCGCCCCCATCGCCGCCTCGGCCATCGGCTTTTCCGAGTACCTGACCCGGGCTTTCCCCGGCCTGCTCCATCCCGGCCTCATCCCCGGCCCTCATGAAGCCGCGGCCATGAAGAAGCTCTATGCCATCCTTATCATCGCCGCCTTCACTTTCCTCCACACCCGCGGCCTCGAAGCCGGGGCCCGCGTCCAGAACGCCCTGACCGGGCTGAAGATCCTCCTCATCGTCGGTCTCGTCGCCGCGGGCTTCGCCTTCGGGAAGGGGAGCCTGGCCCATCTCACCGCCGCGGCGCCGTTCCGCTTCGACTTCGCCGGCATCAAGACGATGGGCCTGTCGCTGATGTGGATCATGTTCGCCTACAGCGGCTGGAACGCCTCGGCCTACGTCGGCTCCGAGGTCCGCGATCCCTCGCGCAACCTGCCGCGGTCGCTCCTCCTCGGGACGGCCGTAGTCATGATCCTCTACCTCGCCCTCAACCTCTTCTACGTCTATGCGATCCCGCCGGCCCAGATGGAAGGCGTCATCTCCGTCGGAGGCCTGGCCGCCGGGAATCTGTTCGGCAAGTCCGCCGAGACCGTCCTGTCCCTCCTCATCTCGTTCGCCCTCTTCTCCTCCCTCAGCGCCTACCTCATCCTCGGGCCTCGCGTCTACTACTCGATGGCCCGGGACGGCATCTTCTTCAAGTCCATCGCCTATGTCGACCCGAAGTGCTGCGTGCCGACCCGGTCGATCGTCCTGCAGGGGGGGATCGCCGCGGTCATGGTCTTCTTCGGGACCTTCGAGCAGCTCCTGACCTACATGGGCTTCTCCCTGGGCCTGTTCCCGCTCCTGGCCGTGCTCGGCGTCTTCAAGCTGCGCCGGACGGGCCGGAGCGCCGTGAAGCTCCCGGGCTATCCGGTCGCCCCCGCCGTCTATCTCCTCGTCGGCACGGCCATTCTCGTCCTGGCGTTCCTCCGCCAGCCGGTCGCGTCGGCGGTCGCCATCGCCACGGCCCTGGCCGGCGTCCCGCTATATCTCTTCTTCAGGCGGAAGGCGGGCCGGGCTCGATGAGCGCCTCCGGGGGGTCCTTCCCGCCTCCTCCTGTTGACTTAGAAGCCGGCTTGGGCCTATCCTTGATGGGCAGGCGATGGGGAGTCTGGAACCGTCGGCTCAAGAACAGATGCCCAATAAACGGAGGTTCCTGAAGATGCCGAATAGGACCCCGACGGCCGCGACGGCCACGATCACGGCCCTGGCCCTGGTCCTCTCGCTCGGCGGTTGCTCCATCGAAAAGATGGCCGTGAACAAGGCCGCCGGGATGCTCTCCGGCTCGGGCTCGGCCGACGTCTTCAGCTCGGACAACGACCCCGACCTTGTCGGCGAGGCCCTGCCCTTCGCCATCAAGTTCTACGAGTCGCTCCTGGCCTCGGTGCCCGACCACGCCGGCCTGCGGCTCCGTACGGGCAGCCTGTAC
>JAPKZE010000349.1 GCA_026393955.1 Candidatus Aminicenantota bacterium | reverse complement strand
GTCGCCACCGCTTCGCCCGTCAGCGGGCCGGTCCGGAGGGGCCGCCCGCGGCCGCGTTGAGGAGGTCTTCGACCGTCGCCGGCACTTCGCGGATCAGGCGGTCGTAGGGCCCGTAAACGGTGAAGCCGGACGCATGGATGTGCCCGCCGCCGCCGAAGTGCTCGGCCACCCGGGCGGCGTTGGTGCTGCCCTTGGACCGCAGGCTGACCCGGAACGTCTCGGGGGCCATCTCCTTGAAGAACATGACCATCTCGACGCCCTTGATAGACCGGGCCAGGGTGGTCATGTCCTCGGTGTCGATCTCTTTGAGGGCGAGGGCCTCGGTGTCGCGCTTGAACATGCTGATGACGGCGATGCGGCCGCCCGCCCGCGTGGTCAGGGTCGTGAGGACGCGGCCGAGGAGCAGGATCTTTTCGGGGGCGCTGTTGTAATAGAGCTTTTCGGCGACCCGGTTGGGGCTTGCGCCGAGGCGGGCCAGCTCGGTCGCGGCGGCCAGGGCGCGGGAGGTCGTATTGGTGAACTGGAACGAGCCGGTGTCCGAGGCGATGGCGCAGTAGAGGTTCTCGGCGATCTCGGGGGTGGGCCGGACGCCGAGAGGGCCGGCGAGCTCGAAGACCATCTCGCCGACGGCGGGGGCTTCGGGGTCGATCCAGTTGATGTCGGCGTAGGGCGAGTTGGAGTGATGGTGGTCGATGTTGATCTTGAAGGCCCCGTCGAGGCCCTTCTGTCCGGACCGGGAGACGTCGGCGCATTCGAGGAGGACCACGGTGTCGAAATCGGCCGCCCGGATCTGGCCGACGCGGATCCCGGCCAGGTCGGGGAAGCCGGAGAAGGGCAGAGGCGTCGGATCGTTGTTGACGATCGCGGCCTCCTGGCCGAGCAGGCCGGACATGAGCGCCAGGGCCCGGGCCGTGCAGAGCGAATCGCCGTCGGGCCGGAGGTGGGAGGTGATGGCGATCCGTTTCGACGCCTTGATCCTCTCCGCGATGAGCGTCCGCGGGTCAGCGGCCATGCCTTTTCGTCTCCTCGATGAGCTGGTCGATCCGGTCCTGGTGGCCGGGGCCCGGGTCCAGGACGAAAAATAGTTCGGGATTATACTTCAACTCGATGCGGGAGGCAAGGGCCCGCCGGAGGCCGCCTTTGGCCCGCTCGATGCGGTCGAGGAGCGCGGCGGGGTCCGGGGCCCCGAACACCGAGAGGAAGACGCGGGCCGTGAGCAGGTCCGGGGTCATTTCCACGCGGGTGACGGTCAGGAGGCCGGAGGCGTCGTCCTGGAATTCGGTGATGAGCAGGCGGCTGAGCTCGGCCCGGACGAGCTCGGCCACCCGGCGCGTCCGCAGGCCCTTCTCAGACATAGCGGATCTCGTGGCCGGCGATCTCGGCCTCCTCGAGATGCCTGGCGTCGGCCAGCACGCGGCCAAGGATCTCCTCGACGATCGCGGCGTGACTGTTGATGGTGACGATGCCGAGGCGGCTCCGCTGCCAGAGGTCCTGGAAATCGACCTCGGCCACGGCGACGTTGTGGCGGTGGAGGCGGTCCTTGAAGCCGTGCAGGATGCGCCGCTTGTCCTTCAGGGACCGGGCATACGGGAAGAACAACTCGAGCGTCAGGACGCCGACGATCATGGCCAAGCTCCCGCGCCTAGACGGGCTGGACTTTTTCGCGGACGAAGACTTCGATGACGTCGCCCGGCTGGAGGCCGTTGAAACCGCCGACGCCGATGCCGCACTCCAAGTCCTTCTTGACCTCGGCGACGTTCTCCTTGAGGTGCTTGAGTGAGGTGATCCGCCCCTGGTGGAGGACCTCCTTGCCGCGCAGGACGCGGGCTTCGGCGTTGCGGGTGATCCGGCCGTCCTGGACATAGCAGCCGGCGATCATGCCGACCTTGGGGATCTGGAAGATCTTGCGGACCTCGGCCCGGCCCTGGAAGGTCTCCTTGATGATCGGATCGAGCAGGCCGATGACGGCTTTCTTGAGCTCGTCGGTGAGCTGGTAGATGATCTTGTAGGTCCGGATCTCGACCTCTTCCTTTTTGGCCAGCTCGAGGATCTTCGGATTCGGCTTGACGTTGTAGCCGATGACGACGGCCTTGGTGGCGGAGGCGAGCAGGACGTCGGCTTCGGTGATGTTGCCCGTCGCGGCGCGGATGATATTGATCTTGACCTTCTCGGTGGCGAGGGGCGGCACCACGTCGGCCAGGACCTCGACCGAGCCCTGGACGTCGGCCTTGAGGACGAGGTTGAGGTCCTTGGCCTGGCCGCCCTCGATCTTCTTGAAGAGATCGTCGAGGGTGACGCCGCTGTCGCGGGCCGTCTCGGGCTTTTTGGCCAGGACCTTGCGGAACCCGACGACCTGCTTGGCCGCCGTGGGATCGTCCATGACCTGGAACGGGTCCCCGGCGACAGGCACGTCGGCGAAGCCCATGATCTCGACGGGCATGGAGGGCCCGGCGCTTTTGAGCACCTTGCCGTGCTCGTCGAACATGGCCCGGACCTTGCCAAAGGTCAGGCCCGAGACGAAGGCCTGGCCCTGTTCGAGCGTGCCCTGCTGGACGATGACGGTGGCCAGGGGGCCTTTCTGGCTGTCGAGCCGGGCCTCGAGGACGGTGCCCTGGGCCGGGACTCGCGGATTGGCCTTGAGCTCCTGCATGTCGCTCAGCAGCAGGATCATCTCGAGCAGATCGGCGATGGTCTTCTTATCTTTGGCCGAGACCTCGACGCTGATCGTCTTGCCGCCCCAGTCCTCGACGAGGAGATTCTCCTTCGACAGCTGCTGCTTGACCCGGTCGATGTTGGCGTCGGGCTTGTCGACCTTGTTGATGGCCACGATGATCGGCACGTTGGCCGCCTTGGCGTGGTCGATGGCTTCCTTCGTCTGGGGCATGATGCCGTCGTCGGCGGCGATGACCAGGATGACGATGTCCGTGGCTTTGGCCCCGCGGGCCCGCAGCCGGGTGAAGGCCTCGTGACCCGGAGTATCGATGAAGGTGATGGTCCGGTTCTTGACGGCGACGCGGTAGGCGCCGATGTGCTGGGTGATGCCGCCCGACTCCTTGTCGACGAGGTTCGAGGAGCGGATGGCGTCGAGCAGGGTCGTCTTGCCGTGGTCGACGTGGCCCATGATGGTGACGACCGGCGAGCGCTGGACGAGCTCCGAGGTCTTGGCTTCGGCCAGCTGGCGCATGGCCTGGTCAAGGGTGATGAATTCGGCGTCGAAGTGGGTGGCTTTGGCGACGGCCGCGACCGTATCGGCGTCGACGAAGTCGTTGAGGTCGGCGGTGAAGCCCTTGGCGGCGAGCTTTTCGAGAAGGTCCTTGGGCCGGATCTTCATGGCGTCGGCCGCGTCCTTGACGATCCAGCCTTCGCGGAACACGATCCCCTGCCGGGGCTTCGGCGGCGCCGGCGGGGCCGCGGGCTTGGGCGCCGCGGGCGCGTGTTTGGGCGGATGCGCGTGGGGAGCCGGCCTCGCGGGCGCCGCTTGAGGGGCGGCGGGCCTGAACTGGCCCGCAGGCCGGGGTCCGGGGGCCGGCGGATGTCCGGGTCGGGCCGGCCCGGCTGTCGCGGAAGGCGGCGGGGGAGTTGCGGGTCTGGCCGAAGGGGCCAGGACTGCGGGCTTGGCAGCCGGGGCCTGAGCCTGGGGAGCCGGTTTCCCTGCCGGCGGATGGGGAACCGCGGCCGACCCGGTCGGCGCGGATGTCGCGGCCGGCTTCGGAGCGGCCGCGGCCAACCCGGTTGTCGCGGCGGGCTTAGCGGATGGTCCAGGGGTCGCCGCCGGTTTTGCCGGGGGCGCGGACAACGCGGCCGATCCGGTCGTCGCGGACGGCTTCAGCGGAGAGGCCGCCTTGACAACGGGTGCCGGCTTGGCGGCCGCGGCCGGAGGGGCGGCCGGCTTATGGGGGCCGGGCTTGGCCGGGACCTCGGCGTCGGGCTTGGGCACGGCCCTCTTGAGGGGCGGGGCGGCCCGGACGACGACCTTGACCTCTTCGGGCTTACCGGGTTTCTTGGGCAGGGGTTTCTTGATTTCACTCATTCGCGTCTTCTTGTTTGATGGAGATTTTCCAGCCGATGAGCCGGGAGGCCAGCTTGACATTGATCCCCTTCTTGCCGATGGCCAGCGAGAGCTGGTCCTGAGGGACGATGGCTAGGATGGCCTTTTCCGTTCGGCTGGCGACCTGGAGACGGTCGACCTTGGCCGGGCTGAGGGAGGCCTTGGCGTAGGTGACGAGATCGGGGGACCAGGAGATGATGTCGACCTTCTCGCCCCCGAGCTCCTTGGAGATGGCCAGGATACGGTTGCCCCTGACGCCGATACAGGCGCCGACGGGATCGATGTCGCGCTCGTGGCTGACCACGGCGACCTTGGCTCTTTCGCCGGGCTGGCGGACGATATCCTTGATCTCGATCGTTCCGTTGGCGATCTCCGGGATCTCGGTCTCGAGAAGCCGGGCCAGGAAACGGGGCGAGGACCGGGACACGATGATCTGAGGGCCTTGGTAGTTCTTGAGGACCTGGGCGATCACGGCCTTGATCAGGTCGCCCCGGATGATCTCATCATTGGGCAGCTTCTCGCGCACGGGGAAAAGGACCTCGGTCCCGTTGACCTCGAGGATGGTGACGTCGGCTTCGATCCTCCGGACGACGCCGGTGACGATCTCGCCGATCCTCGGGGTGAAGTCGCTGATGATCTTCTCCTGTTCCGCGTCGCGGACCTTCTGGAAGATGACCTGCTTGGCCGCCTGGGCGGCGATGCGGCCGAGCGTATCGGCGGGCAGGTCGACCTCGACCACGTCGCCCTCCTTGACATCGGGGCGTATCGAGAGGGCTTCGGCCAGGGAGATCTCCTCGGCGGGGTTCTTGGGCTTCTCCGCCACCCGCTTGGCCGCGTAAACGCGCAACTCTCCCTTCTCCGGCTTGAACAGGACCTGGACGTTCTGGTTCTGGGAGAAGAACTTGGCCGACGCGACCCTAAGGGATTCTTCGATCGCCTGGATGATGATGCGAGGCTCGACGCTTCGCTCCTTGCTGAGCTGCAAAATCGTATTCCAGACGTTGACTTTCATCCGTTGTTCTTAATTCCCGGGTTAGGGGGCTCAAGGCGGCAGATTATATCGGAATTCACCCCAAAGTGCAACGGAGGTCCCGGCCTGGAGGCGGGGAGGATCGGAGAAAATGGGGGCGTTTCTAGTTTTCGCCGCGAAAAACAGAAACGTCCCCATTTTCCAAGGCGGAGCCGTGCAGGCTGTAGGGGCCGGAGCCGGTGATGCGGACGGTGACGAAGCGTCCGGCCGGATCGGCGGGGGCATCGAAGTTGACGACCAGATTGCCGGCGGTGCGGCCGGAGAAGCGTCCGGCCCCCTTGGGACTCGGGCCTGTGCCGAGAACGCGGAGGTCCCGGCCGACGAAGGACCGGTAGATCCCGGCCTGGATCGATCTCTGGAGGGCCTGCAGGGCGATGAGCCGGCGCCGCTTGACCTCCAGGGGGACGTCGTCGGGCCCGGCCGCGGCCGCGGTCAGGGGCCGGGGCGAATAGCGGAAGGAGAAGATACCGGCGAAGCCGACCTCCCGCAGAAGGCCGCAGGTCGCTTCGAAGTCCTCCTCGGTCTCGCCCGGGAAGCCGACGATGATATCGGTCATGAGCAGGAGCTCCGGCAGGCTCCGCCTCAGGCGCCCGACCAGGGCGAGATACTCCTCGCGGGTGTAACCCCGGTTCATGCGCTCGAGGACGCGGGACGAGCCGGATTGGAGGGGAAGGTGGAGCGCCGGGCAGACCTTCGGATGGGCCGCCATGGCCCGAATGATGTCGTCGCCGAAGCTCTTCGGATGGGAGGTGATGAAGCGGAGCCACTCGACCCCGGGAACGGCCGCGACCGCCTCGAGCAGGCCGGCGAACCCGGTCCCGGATCCCGGGTCCCGGTAGGAATTGACGTTCTGGCCGAGAAGCTGGATCTCGACCGCGCTTTTCGCCGCCCGGACTTCTTCGACGACGCTGGGCAGCGGCCGGAACTTCTCCCGGCCGCGCGAGAACGGCACGATGCAGTAGGCGCAGAAATTGTCGCAGCCCTCCATGACCGGGACGAACGCGCTCCAGGCGCTTTGGCGGACCGTCGAGGCGGCGCCGATCTCCTTCCAGTCCCGGCCGAATTCGGTCCGGATGACGGGCGACTCGGCGGCCCGTCCGACGATCTCGGGGAGGTCCAGATAGCTGTCCGGCCCGGCGACGAAATCGATGTCCGGCCGCTTCCCGACGAGATCGGCCCGGCGGACCTGGGCAACGCAGCCGGCGACTCCGAGCAGGAACCGCCTCTTCTTCTTCATCTGGGACAGGCGGCCGAGGTAGGAGTAGAGCTTCTCTTCGGATTTCTGCCGGACGGCGCAGGTGTTGACGACGACGATGTCCGCGTCTTCCGGGCCCTCGGCCCTGGCGGCGCCGGCTCCGAGAAGGATGCCGGCGATGTGCTCCGAATCGTTCTCGTTCATCTGGCAGCCGAAGGTCCGGACGAAGACCTTCAGCCCGGTGAGAGAGACGCTCATGGGGTCAGAGGATCTCTTCGAGGATGACCGCCGCGTCGCGGACGAAGTCCTCGCACTTCGTTTGGTGGAGCTTCAGCTCCTCGGCCTTCTTCTGGCCCTCCGGCGTGCCGATGTCGCAGCCGAGCAGGTCCCGGCACTTGATCTGGCCGTGGCGGGCCGTGAACCGGGCGATGAAGTCCTGGACGAGGGCGTAGGTCCGGTCGCGCGAAGCCGCGTCCTCGGCCCGGACCCGGCCGTGCTTGAGCCCGATGACGAGGAAGGCCCCGGTCATGGCGCCGCACCAGTCGGCCCGCCGGGCGATGCCGCCCCCGAACGGCTGGGACAGGCGCAAGGCCGTGTCCTTGTCGAGCCCGAAGTCGGCGGCGAAGGCGGCGGCCACGGCCTGGGAACAGCTGAACCCCTGACGGAAGAAGGAGACGGCGCAATCGGAGCGGCTCATGGTCGTTGTCCTTTCGCCGGCCCGCCGTCGAGCATCTCGCGGGCGATCTGGCGGGAGGCCTCGGTCAGCCGGCTCCCGGCCACGAGCCGGGCGATCTCTTCGATGCGGTCCTCCCGGCCGAGCTTGCGCACTCCGGTGAAGGTCCGGTCCTTCTCGACGCGCTTGTCGACGCTGAAATGGTGGGTGGCGGCCGAGGCGATCTGCGGCAGGTGGGTGATGCAGATGACCTGGTGGCGGGCGGCCAGCTGGCCGAGCTTTCGGGCGATGAACTCGGCCGTCTTGCCGCCGATGCCGGCGTCGATCTCGTCGAAGATCAGGGTCTTGAGGCTTTCCTTGTCTTTGCCCGACGCCTTCAGGGCCAACATCATGCGCGACAGCTCGCCGCCGGAGGCGATGCGCCGCAGGGGCCGGAGCTCCTCGCCCGGATTGGGCGAGAGCAGGAACTCGACGTCCTCGGTCCCCTGATCGCGAATGGTCGCGGCGTCTTCGGGGGAGGGCGCCCGGACCTCGAGCCGGACCTCGAAACGGGCCTTGGTCATGCCGAGGAGGGCGATCTCCTTTTCGATGGCCCGGCCGAGCCGGACCGCGGCCGTCTTGCGCTCCGCGCCCAGGCGGGCGGCGACCCGGCCGTACGTCTCGAACGTCTTGCCGATGAGGGCTTCGAGCGCCTGGAGCCGGTCCCGGCCGGACTCGAGCCCGGCCCTCTCGCGGCGGAGGCCCTCGCCGCGGGCGAGGACGGCCTCGGTCGTTCCGCCGTACTTGCGCTTGAGCTTCTCGATGATGCTGAGGCGCTCCTCGATCTCCTCGGCGTTCTCCGGCGCGCCGGCCCGCCGGTCCCGGAAACGGATGAGCGAATCGGCGGCGTCCTGGAGCAGGATGGCGGCGTCCTCGAGCCCTTCGCGGAACTCGCCGAACGATCCTTCATAGGCGGCCAGGTCCCCCAGCACGGACTTCAGCCGGGCCACCCGGGCGACGATCGAATCCTCGCCGAGGTAGGCCAGGTCGAGGGCCTTGTCGACGAGGCCGGCGATCTTCTCGGCGTTCCGGAGGATCTCCCGCTCGCGGAGGAGGCTCTCGTCCTCGCCGGCCTTGAGCGCCGCCGCCTCGATCTCCTTGAGCTGATAGGTGATGAAGTCGAGCCGCTGCTCGCGCTCTTTCTCCCGGCCCTCGAGCTCGCGTTTCTCCTGGAGCAGCCGCCGGAGCTCCTGGGCCGCCTGAGCGGTGTCGCGGACGAGGCCGGGGTCCTCGAGGGTTTCGTCGAGGAAGGCCAGGTGGTTTTCGAGGTGAAGGAGGAAGACGTGGTCGTTCTGGCCGTAGATGTCGATGAGCCGCGGGGCCAGCTCGCGCAGCCGCCGGACGGGGACCAGGACGCCGTTGACGAAAGCCTTGCCCGTGCCCTGGTCCGTGACCGAGCGCTGGATGAGGAGCTCGCCGTCCTCCGGCTCGGGCAGTCCGGCCAGGTCGACCGGCTGGCCGGCGACGTCGAAGACGGCCTCGACGAAGGCCTCGGTCTTGCCGGTCCGAACGAGGTCGGACGAGCCCTTGTCGCCGAGGATGAGGCGGATGGCGTCGATGATGATGGACTTGCCCGCGCCGGTCTCGCCGGTGAGGATGGAGAAACCCGGCTCGAGCCGGACCTCGAGGTCCTCGATCGTCGCCAGATTCCTGACCCGCAGGAACTTGATCATGCCCGTTGGACCGCTAGTCGATGATGTACGGCGCCAGCGCCTTGGCCATGTTGATGCGGCCGTAGCCGGCGTGGTCGTCGCGGCCGGGCGCGGTCGCGTGATTGATGTCGTCGGCCGTGTAGCGGATGATCTTCATGATGTCGTCCGCCGTGAGATCGGGCTTGGCGCTCCGGATGAGCGCGGCCAGGCCGGCCACGTGCGGGGCGGCCATGGACGTCCCCGAGGCGAAGAGATAGGGCAGGGCGCCGGTCCCCACGTACCACTGGGGCGCCGGGCCGAGGATCCACACCCCCGGCGCCGCCACATCGACTTCGGGTCCGTAGCTGGAGAAGGCGGCGAGGGTGTCGTTGAAGTCGCTGGCGGCCACGGCCAGGACGTACTCGTCATAAGCGGCCGGGTAGAAGACGCCTTCGGTGCCGTCGTTGCCGGCCGAGGCCACGACGATGATCCCCTTGTCGTGCGCGTACCGGCAGGCGTCCTTGAGGAACGGGTCGTCGACGAGGTCGCCGAGGCTGAGGTTGATGACGTCGGCCCCGTGGTCGGCCGCCCAGACGATGCCGTCGATGATCCAGCTGTACCAGCCGGAGCCGGTCTGGTCGGTAACCTTGACCGGCAGGATGCGGCAGTTCCAGGCCACGCCGGCGATGCCGGTCGAGTTGTTCGTTCCGGCCGCGGCGATCCCGGCCACGTGCGTTCCGTGCCAGTGATCGTCCGTGGCGTCGTCGTCGTCGTTGGCGAAGTCGTGGCCGCCGGAGACGATCTTGCCGGCGAGGTCGGGATGGGTCATGTCGACGCCGGTATCGAGGATGGCGATGACCGTCTCCGCGTCGCCCTTGACGGCGTCCCAGGCGGTCGTGGCCTTGATGTCGGCGCCGGCCGTCGTCTGGTATTGGAGATAAGGCGTGATGGCCAGAATGCCGCCCGTGTTCCGGAGCGCGTACTGGTAGCCGGCGAAGTAGGCGTCGTCAGGGACGTCGGCCAGGCGGGCCCGGTGGTCGGGCCGGGCCAGCTCGACGTCGCCGTTGCGGCGGAGCATGGCCAAGGTCTCCGTCACCGATATCCCGGCGGCGGTCTTGACGCTGTAGACGCCGATCCCCGGGATGCGGCGGACGGCCGGGAAGCCGTAGGACCGGAGAAGGCCATCGGCATAGGTCTCGTCGACGCCGGGCCGGAAGCGGACGAGAACCCGGTCGGGGGCGTAGGCGGCGCCGGGGCGGCGCCGGACGGGGCCTTCGACGCGGAAATTGCGGGCTTGGCGCGCGGCCGACAGGCTGGGCCTTTTCAGCGGCCGCTCAATGCTCGCGGCGCCCGTCCCGAACGCCGCGCAGACGGCGCAGAGAAGGACCCCGGCGGCCTTGAGGGATCGTCCGGACGGCTTGGTCATGATCCTCTCCTTGCCTCAGAACTTGTACAGGAGCCCGACGGTGACGAGGCCGTCCACGCCGCCGGAATAGGGCACGAGCCCGGCCTTGACCTTGACGCCGAGGCGGTGGGTCAGGTCGGCGTCCGCGCCCAACGCGACGCCAAACCCGAGATCGTCGACGCGCTTGGTCTCGGTGCCGCCGAGGTCGCCGAGGGTCTCGGTCATCTCGAATCCGGCGTGGAGCCAGCGGACGGAGATCTCCAGGTAGGGGATGATCCTCTCGAAGGAGAGGTAGGAGACCCGCCCGCCGATCGCGGCTTCCAGCCAGCTCAGGGAGCCCTTGGCCTCGCCCTCTACGGCGAAATCCTCGAGCGGCCACGTCTTTTCCATACCGAAAGAATAGACGAACCGGCCCGTCCCGCTAATCTCAAAATTCGAGTACTGATGAATGGGCGCGAAAGCCTCGGCCCCGAAGGCGAAGCCCGTGAGCGGCGCCCCGTCGTACTGGAGACCGATGGGCAGCGTGTTGAAGGTCAGGGCGGCGACGTCGGTCGGCGCCAGGCCGGCGCTGAGGCTGAAGACGATGCCGTTGTCGAACTCGAAGTCGGCCCGAGCGGTGACGAGGCTGGCCTGCAGCCTGGAGGCGTCCGTATCCCCGTCCCAGACGACCGTCCTCGACAGGTACTCGTAGCCCAGGCCGGCGGAGAAGGCCCTGACGTTCAGCTGGGCGGCGGCCAACCCGGTTGTCGCGGCCGGCGCGGCGACGAGCCCGATCACCGCGCAAAAAGCCAGCCCGGCTCGAATCCGGCCTCTCCCTAACCGCATGGCAATCCTCCCCGACCCCCCTGCGGGGTCACTTCTTCTTGGGCTTGGGCTTGGGGCTGGAGGGGTTCTTCTTGAGATTCTCGATCTCCGCCAGCCGCTTCGACGCGCTTTCGGCCGTTTTCTGTCCGGGGTAGTCCGTAACCACCTTGGAGAAGTAGGGGACGGCCTGGTCGAGGATGTTCAGCAGGAAGTAGCAGTCGCCCAGGGTGTAATAGACCCGGTCGAGGTCCGAATAGTTCGGATAGAGGTTCATGATCTCGGACAGGCGGCTGATGGCGGCCCGGAAGGCCTTGCGCCGGTAATAGCCGTAGGCGATCTCGAAGCCGTGCCCGGCCAACCGTTCCTCGCAGCTCTTGATCATCTCCTGGGCCTCCCGGGCCTGGTCGCTGCCGGGAAAGTCGGTGATGACCTTCTTGAATTCCGCCAGGGCCTGGATCGTCTTGGACGGGTCCCGCCCGGGCTTCAGCATCTTATTGTAGAAGGTCATGGCGATCTGGTACTGGGCGTAGGCGGCCGACGGCGAATACGGGTAGGACCGGATGAACTCCCGGTACTCCGCCGAGGCCAGGATCATGCTGCTCTCATCGCCCTTCTTGAAATAGGCGTCGGCGATGAGGAGCTTGGCCCGCTGGGCGTAGAAGCTCTTCGGGAAGGAGTCGATGACCTGGCGCAGGTAGAGGATGGCCTTCTCCGAGTCCTTCTTGATGTACTGCTCCCCCAGCCGGTAGAGGGCCTCGTCGGAGGAGGCCAGGTCGGGCGTGATCTCGGGCGCCTTTTTGTGGCAGGCCGTGACCAGGCTGAGCGCGGCGAGGAGCGGGATCAGGAGAGTGAGAGTGGTCTTGGAGGCGGATATCTTCATGAGAGCTTCCTCGCGATGTCTTTCAGAGCCCGGATGGCCGCGGCCGGATCGGGGGCGTCGAAGACGGCCGAGCCGGCCACGACGATCTCACAGCCGTCCCGGATGACGTCCTCCGCGTTGTCGAGCTTGATGCCGCCGTCGACCTCGATGGGGATGACGCGGCCCGCGGCCCGGATCCAGTCGCGGAGCTTGCTGATCTTGGCCCGGCAGGACGGGATGAAGGATTGGCCGCCCCAGCCGGGATTGACCGACATGATCAGGACGTAGTCGATGACGTCCAGGGCCTCGCTCAGGGTCTCGAGGGGCGTGGCCGGGTTGAGCGCGACGCCGGCCTTGCGGCCGAGCGAGCGGATCAGGGTCAGGTCCTTGTGGAGATGGGCCGTGGCCTCGACGTGGAGGGAGATCCAGTCGGCCCCGGCCTCGTGGAACAGGGGCACGAAGGCCCGGGGGTTCTCGACCATGAGATGGACGTCGATGGGCAGGCGCGTCTCGCGCCGGATGGCCGCGACGAGCTGGGGGCCGAGGGTCAAGTTGGGCACGAAGTGCCCGTCCATGATGTCGACGTGGATGAGATCGGCCCCGGCCGTCTCGGCCAGCCGGACGGCCTCGCCGAGCCGGGAGAAGTCGGCGGAGAGGATGGACGGAGCGATGAGGACCATCAGCGGCTCACCTCGAAGGAGATGCGGTTCCTCTTCTGGATGCGGAAGCCGTTCGGCGGGTCCTGTTTGACGATGAGGCCCGCCGGGGCCCCCGGGTAATAGACGTAGCGGATATCGGCGACCTTGAAGCCCCAGCCGTCGAGACGTCCGATGATGCCGTCGGCCCGCCGGCCGATGAGGTCGGGCATGACGTAACGGGCGTCGAGGTCGCCCTGGCTGAGGAGGAGCCCGACGGAGAAACCGCGCTCGACCACGGCGCCCCGGACGGGCCTCTGGTCCAAGATCCGGCCGGCCGGGAGGCGGTGCGTGTGGACCTGGGTCATCCTGCCCCGGGTCAGTCCGGCCGCTTGGAGCAGGGTCAGGGCCTCGTCGAGGGGCTTCTCGGCGAGGTCGGGAACGGTCACCGTGCCGCTGCCGGAGCTGGTGAAGACCTGGACGACGCGGGTCGTCCGGATCCGCGAGCCCGGGGCCGGGTCCTGCCTGACGATGAGGCCCTTCTCGATGCGGTCGTTCGATTCGGCCCCCTTCTGGGCCAGGGTCAGGTCCTTCTTCTGGAGCTCGGACCGGGCCTGGGCGACGGGCTTGCCGGTGAGGTCGGGGACGGAGACGACCTCGCTCCGGAGCAGGACCTGGGAGAAGATGATGGCGCTCAGGAAGAACAGGATGAAAAAGAGAAGCGTGGAGACCGCCGCGCTATAGAGGACTTTTTTGGCCATTTGCAGTGATCACGCTCGAAAACTCGAAATCTATTATTAGCATACTTCCAGAACCAAGTAAACGCGCGCCGCGTTGCCCGGGTCCCCGTCACGCGCTATAATGCCCCTTTCGGAGGTGTGAGAATGACCATTCGATATTCCGACTTTCGCAGCGATACCGTCACGCGGCCGACCGACCGGATGAGGAAGGCCATGGCCGAGGCCGTGGTCGGGGACGACGTCCTCGGCGACGACCCGACCGTCCTTGAGCTCGAGCGGCTGGCCGCCCAGACCATGGGCAAGGAGGCGGCGCTCTTCTGCCCCTCCGGGACCATGGCCAATTCCATCGCCGTCAAGATGTGGACGAACGCTCTCGAGGAGGTCATCGTCGAAGAACGCTCGCATATCTATAATATGGAATCGACCCACATGACCTTCATTTCGGGCGTGACGCCGCGGCCGGTCCGGTCGGAGCGCGGGGCCATGGATCCCAAGGACGTCGCCGCCGCGGTCCGCAAGCCGAACGTCCACACGCCCCAGACGACCCTCATCTGCCTGGAGAACACCCACAACAACTGGGGCGGGGCGGTCATCCCGCTGGCGAACTTCAAGGCCATGCGGGCGGTCGCGGACGAACACGGCCTGAAGATCCACCTCGACGGGGCCAGGATCTTCAATGCCAGCGTCGCTTCGGGCGTCCCGGTCAGGGCCTTCGCCGACGAGGTCGATTCCCTGCAGTTCTGCCTGTCCAAGGGGCTGTCGGCCCCCGTCGGCTCCGTGCTCGTGGCCGGCCGGGAGCGGATCGAGTTCGGCCGCCGGCTGCGGAAAGCCCTCGGCGGCGGGATGCGTCAGGTCGGCGTCCTGGCCGCGCCCGGGATCCTGGCCCTGACCGAAATGGTCGACCGGCTCAAGGATGACCACATCCGGGCGAAGACGCTGGCCCGGGGGATCAGCGGTCTGCCGGGCGTCACGATCGACCCGGCCGCGGTCGAGACCGATATCCTCATCTTCGGTTTCGACCACCCCAAGATCACCGTGCCGGTCATGGTGACCAAGATGAAGGAGCAGGGCATTCTGGCCCTGGCCGTCAGCGGCGGCATCCGCATGGTCACCCACAAGGATGTCGGCGACGAGGACGTCGAACGGGCCATCAAGGCCTTCAAAGAGATCCTGGGCTAGAAACAGGGCCTGCTCCCGACTCCAGGAAGCCTCTCTCCGGCTGTGCTCGGGAATCGCCTCTAGCTCCCCGGCCCCGGCGGCGGGAAGCGGACTCTTGGGAGCGACCCGGCAGAATCGGGGCTGAGCACTCGAAGCCGCGATTCTGCGAGATATCTGAGAAGAGTGTTCTTTTTAAGATACTTCCCAGAATAGCGGCTCCGAGCC
>JAPKZE010000047.1 GCA_026393955.1 Candidatus Aminicenantota bacterium | reverse complement strand
ATCCACTTGGTCCCGCTCCAGATCTCGTCGTGCCCGCCGGCCAGGACCATGGGCGTCCCGTCGGCGTACTTGGCCTGGACGTAGTAGCGGGTCGGGCTGTTGTAGATGCCCGACGTAGGATATTCGCCCTTGGCCTCGATCTCGACCGGGCCGGTCTCGTCCCAGCCCATGCCCCAGTGGGCGATATCGAGGTGGTGGCCGATCCAGTCCATGTACTGGCCGCCGCCGAAGTCCATGTTCCAGCGCCAGTTCATGTGGACGCGGGCCTTGCAGTAAGGCCACCATGGGGCCGGCCCGACCCAGAACTCGTAGTCGAGGTTCTTTGGCGGCGCGACCAGCGCCTCCTGGCCGAACGTGCCGGCGAAGTCGTAATGGCCCGCTGGCAGGCCGACCTCGACCCTCTTGATCTTGCCGATACGGCCGTTGCGGACGAGCTCCGCGGCCTGGTGGAAGTTCTCGACGGAGCGCTGCCAGGAGCCCGTCTGCCAGACCCGGCCGTAGCGCTTGACGGCGTCGCAGAGGGCCCGGCCCTCCCGCAGGTTGTGGGTCAGCGGCTTCTCGCCGTAGACGTCGAACCCGGCCCGCAGGGCCGAGATGGCCAGGATGGCGTGCCAGTGGTCCGGCACGGCGAGGGACACCGCGTCGAGGTCCTTGCGCAGGAAGAGCTCGCGAAAATCGTGGTAGGTCGCGCAGCTCCTGTTGCCGTACTTCTTGTCGACCGTGTCCTTGGCCCGGGCCAGCGGCTCGGTGTCGAGGTCGCAGACGGCCACCCATTGGACCTCGGGCTTCTCCAGGAAGTCGGCCATGTTGCCCGGGCCCATCATGCCGAAGCCGATGCCGGCCATGACGATCCGGTCCGACGGCGCCACGGCTCCCCCCTTGCCTAGGGCCGAGGCCCTGACGATGGTCGGGAAGCCGGCCACAGCCGCCCCTCCCGCCACGGCGACGGTCTTGAGGAACTGACGGCGGTTGATCTTGGCGCGCTTTTCGTTCATGCGGTGTCCTCCTGATACGGTCGGCCGCTCAGACGAGCGGGGTTACGCCCGGCACGGCGACCGGGTCGACGGGGTGCGGGCCGAACTCGAGCTTGGCCGGGAAAAGATCGAGCTTGGACGAATTCATGGCCCAATCCCACGACAGGGCCCGGCCCGTGTAGGCGCTCATGCGGCCCATGATGGCGCACAGGGTGCTCTCGGCGATCCGCCGGCCCTCGTTGAGCGGCTTCCCGGCCCGGATGCTGGCGATGAGGTCGGTGTGCTCGACGACATAGGGGTTGGGCTCTTCGGCCTCGAATTTCCAGGCGTTCGGGCCGGCGATCTCGCCGTAGCCGAAGGCGTGGCCCTTGGTCCCGACGATCTTCTCCTCGACGCGGTCGGCGCACCCCTTGATCTGGCGGCATTGGCTGGCCACCCGGACGCCGTTAGGGTACTCGAACTCGACGGCGAAGTGGTCGAAGATGTTGCCGTATTCCGGGGCCGTCCGGACCTGGCGGCCGCCCATGGCCATGACCTTGACCGGCGTCGCGCCGAGGGCCCAGTTCATGACGTCGATGTTGTGGACGTGCTGCTCGACGATGTGGTCGCCCGAGGTCCAGGAGAAGTAGAGCCAGTTGCGGCATTGCCATTCCATCTCGCTCATCTCGGGCGTTTTCTTGATGACCCAGAGCTCGCCCTGGTTCCAGTAGCACTGCCCGCCGACGATGTCGCCGATCGCGCCGTCGTGGACGCGCTTCATGATCTCGAGGTACTTCTGCTGATGGCGGCGCTGGGTCCCGGCGACGATGGCCAGGCCCTTCTTTGCGGCCAGCTCCGAGCTGGCGATGACGGAGCGAACCCCGACCGGGTCGACGGCTACGGGCTTCTCCATGAAGACGTTCTTGCCTGCCTCGATGGACGCCTTGAGGTGGAGGGGCCGGAAGCCGGGCGGCGCGGCCGTGACGATGTAGTTGATGTCCTTGATCTCGAGAAGCTTCTTGTAGCCGTCGAGGCCGGTGAAGCAGGCCTCCGGCTTGACCTTGACCGCCGCCGGGACCTTCTCCCGGAGCGTCTTCAGGCAGCTCGCGATGCGGTCCTGGAACGGGTCGTACAGGGCCACGATCTCGACACCCGGCGCGGCGTTCACGGCGTCGATGGCCGCGCCCGTGCCGCGGCCGCCCGCCCCGATGACGCCGATGCGGATCGTGTCCGAGCCGGCGGCGAACAGGCCTCCCGTCCCCGCCATGGCCCCGGCCAGTGTGGCCATCGAGGCCACCGACGCCGTCTTGAGGAAGTCCCTGCGGGTCAATCCGTTGTCGTTCATTTTTCGTCCTTTCAAGATGGGGTCAAACCTACCTTTTAAATTAAAAGTTGTCGGCGTCGCGGTAGGCCGCGAGTAAAGCCTTTTCGCCTTCGATCCCCTTCCGGCTCAGGCCGTGTTCGAGGCAGAGGACGCCCTTGTAGCCCTTGCCGTGGATGTGCTTGAAGATATTGCGGTAGTTCATCTCGCCCGTGCCCGGCTCCTTGCGCCCCGGCGAGTCGCCGACATGGAAGGCGGCCAGCTCGTCCCAGCAGGCGTCGATGTTGGGGATGATGTTGCCCTCGGTGATCTGCTGGTGGTACATGTCGTCGAGGATCTTGACCGACGGGCTGCCGACCGCCTTGCAGATCTGGAAGGCCTGGGCCATCTTGGTCAGGAAGAGCCCGGGATGGTCCTTCGGATTGAGCGGCTCGAGGGCGATGACCAGGCCCGACGGCTCGCAGATCGCGGCCATCCGCTTGAGGTTCTCGACGACGTTGGCGGTCTGATAGTCCCAGTCGAGGCGCTGGTTGTAGCGGCCGGGAACGGCCAGCGTCCACCGGCAGCCGGTCCTCCGGCCGGTCTCGACGGCCGTCTTGAAGCGGGCCGCGAGCATGTCGTTGATGGCGGTGTCCCGGATGACGAAGGATTCGACGCTGAAATCGGCGTAGACGACGAACGGGCCGATGGTCAGGCCGAGCCGTTGGGATTCCTTGGCCAGCGCCTCCTGCTCGGCCGGGGGCTTGCCCATGAGGCCGTTGTCGAACCAGGCCGGGAAGCCCTGGTCGGCGATGAACTTGAGCTGGTCGGCCGGATTCTTCCCGGCGCTCGCCTCGAACAGGCCCAGATCGGGCGCGTAATTGAGCTTGAAGCCGGCTCCCTTGGCCGGCGCCGGTTTGGCCTGGCCCGCGCCGCCGGGCGGTGCGAACGCCAACGCCGCCGCGCCCGCGGCGGTGGCCTTGAGGAAATCGCGCCGGCTCGAACCGTCGTTCCGGAATCTCATGATCACCCTCCTTGCCGGGATCCCGGGCGGCGAAAAGCAGACTACGAGGACCGGTCAGACCGTCCGAAAGGGAGAGGTCCGGGAAGGAACGAAACGGGGAGCTCGGAGTGTACTTGTCACGCCCACGGTAGGATGATTCTATTAAAAGGAAGGGAGTATTTCAACCCGGCCCCGGCCGGGCCCGTTGACCCGGTCCGGGCCCTGGCCTAAAATGGGGGCGGGAAAGAGAGGCCGCGATGAGAATGCCGATGCTGATCCTGATCGGTGCGATGTCCTTGGGGGCCGCTCTTGCGGTCCGGGCCGCGACCAAGCCCCTCGAGGCCGTCCCCCGCGTCGACCTCCAGCGGTACCTCGGGACGTGGTACGAGATCGCCACCATCCCCCAGCGCTTCCAGAAAGGCTGCGTCGGCGTCACGGCCCATTACTCCCTGCGGGACGACGGCGCGATCGACGTTGTCAACGTCTGCCGCAAGGACACCCTCGACGGGAAGGTGACCTCGGTCCGCGGCAAGGCCTGGGTCGTCGACAAGGCGACCAACGCCAAGCTCAAGGTCCGCTTTTTCTGGCCTTTTTCGGGGGATTACTGGATCATCGAGCTCGACCCGGATTACCGTTGGGCCGTCGTCGGGCATCCCGGCCGGAGCTACTATTGGATCCTTTCCCGGACGCCCCAGATCGACCCCGCCCTCTACGACG
>JAPKZE010000290.1 GCA_026393955.1 Candidatus Aminicenantota bacterium | reverse complement strand
CATCCTGGCCACAGGGTTCACCCTGCCCAAGAAGAACATCCTGCTGTCGGTCGGCGGCGAGGAGTCCAAGGGCCGCTTCCTCGGCGCGGCCCAGACCCTGGCCGGCCTGGGCTTCCGCATCTTCGCCACCGACAAGACCTCCGCTTTTCTCAAGGAGAACGGGGTCCGGGCCACTCGCCTGTTCAAGGTCCACGAGCGCCGCAGCCCCAACATCCGCGACTACATCTCGGGCGGGAAGATCGATCTGGTCATTTCCATCCCCAACCCGGCGAAGAGGGTCGAATACAACTCGGCCTACAGGCTCCGGCGGCTGGCTGTGGACTATTCGATCCCCATCCTGACCAACCTCCAGGCCGCCGATCTCTTCGTCCAGGCCCTGGCCGCTAAGAAGCCGGGCGACCTGGCGATCAAGCACTGGGCCGAATACGAATAGCTTACGGACGCCGGTCCGGCAATTCTTGACCTCCAATTGACAACTCCTTGACAACTCTCCCTCTTATCGACCCGATGATGGGGCTGCCGGGCCGGGCCCGGAAACATTTCACAAAAGGAGGTCCGTGATGAAAAGGGTCTTGATAGGTGTTCTGACCGCAGGATTGGCCCTGGCGGCCGTGGCCGCCCCGGCCCGGTGCCAGGACAAGAAGGTGAGCTTCAGCCTGAACGCCGGCGTCCAGACGAACGTCTGGAACGGGAGTTCCTTCGACCAGGCCGTGTTCACCCTGGACGGAAGGGTAGGCATCGCCCTGGGCAAGGCGTTCGAGGTCAGCCCCGAATTCATGTACGTGTTCAATTACGGGAGCTATTTCGAAGAGAGCGGGGGCTCGCTCCTCTATCCGGGGATCATGCTGAACTACAAGCCCGGGAAATTTTTTGTCGGCCTCGGTATCGTGCTGCCCTGGGCGTTCTTCGAAGGCGAGAACGAGACCGGCAACATCGCGCCCAAGATCAACGTTGGCTACAAGTTCGGAAAGCTCCAGGTGACCGCCTACATGATCACCTGGACCGAAGAAGGCCTGGACTTCCTGGACGTGAACTGGGTCGGGCTGACGCTCGGCTACAGGTTCTAAGCCCTCCCGGCGCCTGATCGCCCGACGGCCGCGCACGGGGGGCGGGCCGACGTTCCCCGTGCGCCGCGCCGTCGCGGCGCCGGCCTGCCGCCCTCATGACGCGCCTGCCCGGATTCCCGCCGCGCTTGTCGGCCCGGACCGAGTCGACTATAATCGGAGCAGGGTGAACCAGCCATGCGCGTGAGAGCCTGCCTCCTCCTCTTCCTTATCGTCAGCCTCGCCGGCGCCCCGCTCTTTGCGGCCGCTCAGAAGGCGCCGGCCCGGGCGGCCAGGGTCAAGGTCATCGCCGAACAGGCCAACCTCCGGGAAAAGCCCGACATCGGCAGCTCCATCGTCCAGCAGATCCCCGAAGGCACCGTCCTCGAAGCCGACCGGAAGGAGGGCGAGTGGTACTTCGTCCGCTACACCCTCGAGGACGGCGGCGTCATCGGCGGCTGGCTCCACGAGAGCCTGGTCGAGCCCGTCGAAGGCGGGACCGCCGGGGTGGCCACCCTCGCCCCGCGCGACCTCAACGACGGGGCGAGAGGCTTCCCCGACTGGTTCGGCGCCATGGTCGGCCTTCCGGCTCCGGAGACGGCCGACATCCTGCACATCGGTTCGGCCGCCGAGGTCGAGCTGGCTTACCGGATCTCGCCCCGCCTGGCCATCGGCCTGGGCGCCGGCTATCTCCATGCCGCGAACGGGGACAAGATGACCTTCGCCGACGAGCTCGACACGCGGACGGTGTCGACCAAGCCCTCGGTCAGCAGCGGCTCGGTCAAGGTGACGGCCCGGTTCTATCCGGGCGCGGGCCTGTACCTCCGCGGCGCCCTCGGCCTCTATTCCGTCAAGGCCGGCTATCTGTACCGGATCGAGGGAGGCGGCACCTGGACGGAATCCAGCGGATCGGCCACGGCCACCAGCCTCGGCGCCGAAGCCGCGTTCGGCGGCGAATGGGCCGTCGGGCTCCGGACGGCCTTCTTCGCCGAAGCGGGCCTGCGCATGGCCGGCGTCGACGAGCTCACCGGCGAGAACACGGACTCGAGCTCGGCCGACGTGAAGGTGATCGAGACGGGAACTCTGTATTACTTCGGCCGGATGGCGGCGGACGAGAACGACTACCCTCTCGTCGCTGTCCGCGCGTCCGCGCCGGCCGGATCCTACTACGTCGGCACGCGCCGAGCCGATCTCAACCTCTCGGGGATGTCCATCCGGGTGGGGCTTCGCTACCGGTTCTGACCTCACATCCTGACGACGCGGATGGCCTTGTCGATGTAGTCGTCCGGCAGGCCGCACTCCTTCGCGCCGTCGATCACGATCCGCTCGTAATCGGGGTGGGGCTTGCCCGGGGCCCGGCCCGTCCGGAAATAGGTTATGGCCCGCAGGACGTTCCCATCCCGGTCCTTGACTTCGACGTCCCGGTGGTCGTAGTCGCGCGGATAGCCCTCGAAGGCGTCGAGGGTCACGCGGTCGCGCGTGGTGACCTCGTAGAGGGCCCCCCAGACGGTCTCGGCCTCGGATTTGACGATGTTCGCCACGGCGCCGTCCCAGGTCACGGAAAAGCCGTCGTAGACGAACCGGAAACCCTTGAGGGCGGCGGCCCTGAGGAACCGGCTGGCCGGGCACCATCTCTCCATCTGGGCCCGGTGCATATTCGACGCGTAGGCGAAGTACAGCACGGCTGGTCTCCTGCGGTCGCGGTCGGTCCGCGGTCCCGATTATAGCCCCGGCGGGCGTTCCGAGGCAACAGCGGGGATGCCCCGCGGGATCAGCGGTTCAGGACGGCGATCTCCATGACCGGATTGACCTCGTGCCAGCCCCGGCCGGGCTGGGCATCGAAACGGGCCTGGCCATAGACCCGGATCCGGCTGCCTCTCTGCGGGATGGTCAGGCCGCTAGCGTCCCGGACCTCGCAGATGACGAACGGGCCCGCTTCGGACGGCCCTTCGGCCAGCTTGATATGGAGCGTCCGCTCCTCCCCGTCATAATAAACGTCCTGGACGAACCCTTCCGTGACGACGCGGCCCCGGAGGCGCTCGGGGAACTCGGCGATGGTCGTCCTCGCGAATCCCCGGCCGGCCCGGGCCGCGCCGGGCCCGGTGATGACGAAGATCATGGCCAGGCCGGCCGCGACGGCCAGAAGGGCACCCGCGGCGAGCGCCGGGGACAGGGCCCGGGCGGGAGGACGGGAGCCCCGGAGGTCCGCGAGCTCCGGCAGGCGGCCCGGGAGATCCGGAGCGAGACGGCCGAACAGGCGCCCCGCTTCATGACCGGCCCGGAGCCGCGCCATGCGATCGGCGCAGTCCGCGCAGCCGGTCAGGTGCTTCTCGAGCCGCCCGGCCTGGCCGGGTCCCAGCCCCCCCTCCTGATAAGGCAGGAACCGGCGGCGAAGGACGAGGCAGCGGAGGCTCAACGACGGCCTCCGTCCGGATGCAGTCTCGATCCGAGCTCGGTCAAGGCCCGGTTGAGGCGCGAGGCCACCGTGCCCTGAGGACAGCGGAGGACGCGGCTCATCTCGTCATAGGAGAGGTCCTGCTGATACCTGAGGACGATGACCTCGCGCATCTTGAAGGGAAGCTGCCGGACCGCGCGCTTCACGGCCTCGGCGCGGGCGCAGCCGGCGTCGGGGCCGCAGGGACCGTCGGCCTCGTAGCGGCTGCCGAGAATGTCGTCGAGCGGCAGGGCCGGGACGCCGCACCGCTTCAGGTGGTTCCGGCACTCGTTGCGGGCGATCCGGTAGATCCAGGTGAGCAGGGAGGACCGGAAGCGGAAGCCGGGCAGGCCCCGAAAGGCCTTGAAAAAAACGACCTGGAGGATGTCCTGGGCCTGCAGCGGGTCCCCGACCAGGGACACGATGAGGCTCAGGATGGGCCCGCGGCAGGACCGGTAGATCTCGCGGGCGGCCGCCTCGTCGCCGCGGCGGGCCGCCGTGACGAGAGTCCTTTCGCGGTCTTCCGGGGCGATCGCGGCCAGCGTCTCTTCGGAAGAATATTCCGGGGGCACCGCGTCACTGTAGTCCCCGTTGAAGCTCACTGTCAAGACATTCCCCGGCCGGTCCGGCCGCGATGGAAGAAAAGGCGGGCGGCCGGTGTCTATATTGAAAATGGAGGTCTTCGCATGTCCAGACTCAGGTTCCGTCTTGCCTCGGCCGTCCTGACGTTCGTGCTGATCCCGGCCCTTCTCGCGGGGCCGGCTTACGCCTCCTCCGGAGAATCGGGGAACCAGGACCCGGCCCGGTCGCAAGCCGAAGAACAGGCCAAGGAAAAGGCCAAGGAAAAGACCCGGTCCGAGACGAACGTCGAGGTCACCGTCACCGCGCCGCGGGTCGAGATCCCGCTCAAGAAGAACCCGGCGGCCACAACGGTCGTCGAGACGCCCATCCTCAAGACGATGCCGCGGACGATCGCCATCGACGAGGTCATGAAGCTCGTCCCCGGGGTCAAAGTCGACAACCAGGCCGACGGCGAGCGCGTCCATCTCTCGATCCGGGGCGAAGGCATCCTGACCGAGCGCGGCACCCGGGGGATCAAGACGCTCGTCGACGGCATCCCCCTCAACGACCCGTCCGGCTACGTCCCCGATTTCTACGATATCGATTGGCCCGGCGTCCGGCGGATCGAGGTCCTGCGCGGACCGGCGGCCACGTTCTACGGCAGCGGCTCGTCCGGGGGCATCATCAACGTCCTGACCCGCGACGGCGGGCCCGACCCGGTCGCCGGCAGCGCCGCGCTCGTCCGGGGCGCCTTCGGCCTCAAGAAGGGCTTCGCCGAGATGGGGGGAACGACCGGCGTCCTGAACTACAGCCTGACGGGCTCCATGCTCACCGGCGACGGCTACCGGGATTGGTCGGCCTACAAGGGCGACAAGGCCCACGGCAAGTTCGCCTTCACGGTCAGCCCGAAGGTCAAGGTCACTGCGGTCCTCGGCTGGGCGGACTACTGGAACCAGAATCCCGAAGGCCTGAACCTGGACTGGTTCAGCGCCGACCCGGAGACCCTGCGCCGGCAGGCCAACCCGGATTCCGAGAGAATGAACGAGTATCAGAAGACCCAGCGCGGCACGGGCGGCGTGACGGCCACGATCGGGCTGGCCGAGAACCTGGACCTGACGGCGACGGCCTATTACAGACACACCCGCTACGAGGAGGCCGTCCCGTCGACGGTCATCCATCGCGGCTTCGACACGCCCGGACTGCTCGCCCAGGTCAACCACAAGTCCTCGTGGGGCCGGGTCAAGAACTTCCTGTCCGTCGGCGCCGACTACGCCTGGCAGACGATCGACGAGGTCAAGTATCCCAACCTCGGCGACGCGGTCGAGGGCCCGGAACCCGTTGCCGACCAGGTCATGACCCAGACGGGCGCCGGCGTCTTCCTGCTCGACCGGATCGAGCTCGACCGTCACTGGGGCCTCTTCGGCAACGTCCGCTACGACCGGGTCACGAACAGCCTGGACGACCATCTCCAGGCCGGCGGCACGGACCTCTCGGGGGAGGTCGTCTACGAGCAGCCGACCGGCCGGGTCGGTGTCACCTGGAACCCGGCCGCCGACTTCGGCCTTTACGCCAGCTGGGGCACAGGCTTCTTGCCCCCGGGGACCGAGGAGCTGGTCAACAATCCCTACGCCCTCGGCGGCTACAACACCGAGCTCGTCGCGGCCACATCGAAGGGCGAGGAGGTCGGGGCCAGGGGCCGGATCGGCCGGTCGCTGAGCTACGACGTCGCGTTGTTCCATCTCGCCACCGAGAACGACTTCGGCCGGTACCGCATCCCGGAACGGCCCCTGGAGACCTTCTACGGCAACGTCGGCTCGTCCCGACGGTACGGCGTCGAGACCTCCTTGACCTGGTTCCCCGTCGAGGACCTGGCCCTGCGGGCGGCCTACACCTATTCCCATTTCAAGTACGTCACCGTGGAGACGCTGACGGGGGAGACGTTCGAGGACACCTGGCTGCCCAACTGCCCGCCGCACCAGCTCTACGCGGACGCGGAATACCGCGTCACCCGGGCCCTGACGGCCGGGGTCTCGATCGAGCACATGGGCGCCTGGTACATCGACGGGACCAATGAGATCCAGCCCAACGGCTACGGCCGGACCGATCCCTATACGCTCGCCCATGTCCGGATCGGCTACAGGTTCGAGGCCGGCGGGACGCCGGTCGAGCTCTTCCTCTCGGGCCGCAACATCTTCAACGTCCTCTACTACGGCTTCACCGAGCCCGACCCGGACGGGAACTCCTACCAGCCGGCGCCGACCGCCGAATGGTCGCTCCAGCTGCGGGTCGGCTGGAAATAAGGGCGGCGGGACGCGGCCTCGGGCGGCCCGAGGCCGTCCAGGCCTGCGCTTGACGCCGGACCGCGCGGGACTATTCTGGACCCGGAGAGGAATATGCCGATAAGCCCCGCGCTCCTGGCCATCCTGGCCTGCCCCCTGTGCCGGACCGACGTCAAGCTCACGGCCGACGAAACAGGCCTGAAGTGCGGGACCTGCCACCGGGTCTACCCCATCAAGGACGACATCCCGGTCATGATCGTCGACGAAGCCGTCGTCGAACCGGGCCGCGCGGTCAAGGCCTGACCATGTGCGGCGTCATCGGCGTCTGGGGCAACGGCCCCGTCATCAGGGACGTCTACCAGGGCCTGCTGGCCATGCAGCACCGCGGCCAGGACTCGGCCGGGGTCATCACCTTCGACGGCCGCTTCCACACGAAAAAGGGCAACGGCCTCGTCCACGACATCTTCACGCCCGAGGCCGTCGCCAACCTCAGGGGACCGGTCGGCATCGGCCACACGCGTTACCCGACGATCGGCGGCGGGGGCGACGAGGACGCCCAGCCCTTCCAGGTCAATTCCCCCTTCGGCATCATCATGGCCCACAACGGCAACGTGGCCAACTACCGCGAGCTCCGCGACGAGCTCTACCGGGACCAGCACCGTCTCCTCAATTCCGACTGCGACGTCGAGATCATCCTCAACCTGTTCGCCGAGTCGCTGGCCCACGAAAGGACGAGGACCCTGGCGCCGGAGCACATCTTCAGGGCCGTCGAGGCCGTTTACAAAAAGGTCCGGGGCAGCTATTCCGTCGTCGCCTACATCGCCGGCCAGGGCCTGGTCGCCTTCCGCGATCCCTACGGCATCAAGCCTCTCGTCTACGGACTCCGGCGCGACGGCCTCGTCCCCTCCTACGCCGTCGCCTCGGAGACGGTCAGCCTGAACATCATGAATTTCGGCGAGATCAAGGACGTCGAGGCCGGCGAGGTCGTTTTCATCGACAAGTCGCGGACCCTCCACCGGAAGCGGGTCCGCAAGGGCTGCCTGTCGCCGTGCCTGTTCGAATGGGTCTACTTCGCCCGGCCCGACACGTTCATCGACAAGGTGAATGTCTACAAGTGCCGGGTCAACCTCGGCCGCTCCCTGGCCCAGGAGATCCGCCGGCGGAAGCTGGCCATCGACGTCGTCGTGCCCGTCCCGGACTCCGCCCGCGACGCGGCCATCGAGATCGCCCGCAAGCTCAACCTCAAATACAGCGAGGCCCTGGTCAAGAACCGCTACATCGGCCGGACCTTCATCATGCCGGCCGACGAGAAGCGCAAGAGCTCGGTCCGCCAGAAGCTCAATCCGATCGCCTCGGAGATCCGGGGGAAAAAGGTCCTCCTCGTCGACGACAGCATCGTCCGGGGCAACACCTCCCGGGCCATCGTCCAGATGCTCCGCGAGGCCGGGGCCAAGAAGGTCTACTTCGCTTCGTACTCGCCGCCCCTGCGCCACCCCTGCGTCTACGGCATCGACATGCAGACCAAGACGGAAGTCGTCGCCCAGGACGCCGACGAGGCCGCGGTGGCCAGCAAGATCGGCGCCGCCACGGTCATCTACCAGACGCTCGACGCCCTGAAAATGGCGGTCCGGCAGGAGAACCCCAAGATCAAGAACTTCTGCGCCGCCTGCTTCGACGGCATCTACCCGACGGGCGACATCTCGCCGGACCTGCTCGCGGACATCGAAGCCGACCGCAAGACCGCCCAGGACGCCCAGCTCGAGCTCGGCATCTGAGCCGGTCGCCGTCTCCGTTGACATCCCTCCCCATCGGCGTTATCCTTTGGCCGGCCGGGGGCAGGGAACCACAATTGGCCCGAGGCCATCCCAGTCCGCGCGGGGCTCCGGACGAGAGAGTCCGCCGAAAGGTCGGGGTTCATGGAGTGTCCTCGCTGTCATCAGGACAACACCTCTGATTCGCGGTTCTGCCGATACTGCGCCGCGCCGCTAGGCTCCGAGAGGGACGGGGCCGAAGACGAGACGCGACGGACCCCGGAACCGGGTCTGGACCTCCTCGCGGGGGACCGGATCGCCGGCAAATACAAGATCCTCCGGAAGGTCGGCGAAGGCGGCATGGGCGTTGTCTACGAAGCCGAGGACATCCGGCTGAAGCGCCGGGTCGCCCTTAAATTCCTGTCTCCCGAGCAGGTCCGTGCGCCGGAAGCCAAACAACGGTTCTTCCGGGAGGCGCGGGCCTCCTCCAAGCTCGACCATCCCAACATCTGCACGATCTACGAGATCGACGAAGACGCCGACCGTCGTTTCTTCATAGCCATGGCCTTCTGCCCCGGGGAATCCGTCAGGGACAAGATCAAGCGCGGCCCGCTCGCCGTCCCCGAAGCCCTGGAGATCACTTTGCAAGTCGGCCGGGGGCTCGCCTCCGCCCACGAACAGGGGATCGTCCACCGGGACATCAAGCCGGGGAACATCATGGGGACGGGGACGGGAGAGGTCAAGATCGTCGATTTCGGGTTGGCCAAGCTCGTCGAGGACACGGGGATCACCCGGACCGCCGGGATGACGGGGACCCTCGCCTACATGTCGCCGGAGCAGATCCAGGGGGAACACCTGGATTTCCGGACGGACATTTGGTCGCTCGGCGTCGTGATGTACGAGATGTTCACGGGCCTCCATCCGTTCAAGGGCGAGACCGCCCAGGAGCTGATCTACTCCGTTCTCAACAGCTCGCCCGCTCCGCCGTCGGAGATCCGTGACGCCCTCCCCGGCCGTCTGGACGGGATCGTCCTCAAATGCCTGGCCAAGGACCGCCGCCATCGGTACCAGACGATCCGGAGCCTCGTTTCAGATCTCGAGCAGCTCAAGGGTTCGCCAGGAGAAGGGGCCCGGACGGGTCCTGCTCCCGAGAAGCCGCCCGCCGCCAGGAAAGAGTCCGAGCAGCGACAGGCCACGGTGATGTTCGTCGAGGCCCGGGGCATTCCGGAAATGCTGGAGACGGTCGACCCCCAGGAGACATCGTCATTCCTCAAGCGTTTTCGGGCCTGTTTCGATTTCATCGAGGACTCCTATGGCGGTCAGGTCGATAGGATCACCGACTCGATCGTCCGGGCGGTCTTCGGCTATCCCGCCGCCGTCGAGGACGCCCCGGCCAAGGCCGTCCGGGCGGCCCTGGTCCTGCAAAGAAGCCTGGTCGATTGGGCCGCGTCCGAGAACATCGGAACGCCCCTGAAACCGTGCTTCGGGATCAGCTCGGGGACGGTCATCGTCGGCACGGCCGGCACCGGCGAGGACAGACGCCACGCGATCACGGGCGATGCCGTCGCCATGGCCTCGCAATACAAGGACCTCGCGAAAGGCGGGGCGGTCGTCATCGGACCGGAGGCGTTCCGCGAAACCCAGGAGGCCTTCGCCTATCGGCCCCTGAAACCGGTCAGTCTGAGGGGTCGGGACAAGCCCGTCCGCCTCTACGAGCTCCTGGCCGTCAAAGAAAGAACGGCCCGGCTGCGGCTCGGCAAGGAACGGATCATCTCGTCGGAACTGGTGGGACGGGAGAAGGAGCGGGACCTCCTTATGCTCCACGTGATGAAAGCGGTCAACGGCGAGGGCTCGATCGTCAACCTCATCGGCGAAGCGGGCATCGGCAAATCGGCCCTGGTCGCGGACTTGAAGGCGAACCCGATCATGGCCAAGGTCGGGCTGATCGAGGGGAGCGCGCTGTCCATAGGGAAGAACCTGAGCTTCCACCCCCTGATCGACGCTTTGAGGGATTGGGCCGGCATCGCCGAGGACGACGGAGCGACGGAATCCCTCCGGAAGCTGGAGAGGTCTATTCGTGGCCTTGGCCCGGAGGGCCCGGAGGAGATCTACCCGTTCGTCGCCACGCTCATGGGCCTCAGGGTGACCGGGGCTGCCGCGGAACGGCTCAAAGGGATCGAGGGCGAGGCCCTGGAAAAGCTTATCCTCAAGAGCCTCCGGGAACTCCTGGTAAAGGCCTCACGGGCGCGGCCGCTGGTCATGATCCTCGAGGACCTGCATTGGGCGGATCTGACATCGATCCGGTTCCTGGAATCCCTCTATCGCCTGGCGGAGAACAACCGGATCCTCTTCGTCAACGTCTTCCGGCCCGATTACGAGGAGACGAGCCAGCGTCTTCTTCAGACCATCGGGTCCCGGTACGGACGGATCCGCTTGGACCTCTTCCTCGATCCCCTGGACGAGGCCGAATCGGAAGAACTCATATCGAACTTGTTGAAGCTGAGCGCGGTCCCGCCGACGGCACGAGAACTCATCGTCGAGCGGACCGGAGGGAATCCTTTCTTCATCGAAGAGGTGCTCCGGTCCTTCATCGACGACGGCGTGGTCGAGGTCCGGGACGGGGCCTTCCAGATCACGGATCGGATCAACTCCGTGGTCATCCCAAAGACGATCCACCAGCTCCTGATGGCCCGGATCGACAAGCTCGACGAGGACACCCGGTCCCTGTTGAAGGTCGCGGCCGTCATTGGGCGGAGCTTCCTCTACAGGATCCTGGCCGACGTGGCGGGGACGATCCCCGAGATCGACCTCAAGCTGGACGTCCTGAAGGAAGGCCAGCTCATCCGGGAGAGGAGGGTCGGGGGCGAGGTCGAGCTCCTCTTCAAACATGCCCTGGTCCAGGAGGTCACCTACGAGTCCATCCTGCCCAAAAAGAGGAAGGATCTCCACCGGAAGATCGCCGAGGCCATCGAGTCCATCTATGCGGGACGGATCTCCGACTTCTACGGGATGCTGGCCCTCCACTTCGGCAAGGCCGAGGACCTGGAGAAGACCGAAGCCTATCTCATCCGGGCCGGCCGGGAAGCGTTGAAATCCTCGGCCTCCGACGAGGCCCTGCATTACTATCAGGAAGCCCTTAAGATCTACCTGGCGAAGTCCGGCCGTGCGGCCGATCCGGAGAAGGTCGCCATGCTCCGTAGGAATATCGGTATCGCCCTGTTCGACCGGGGACGGCTGTTCGAGGCCATCGACCACTTCGAAGCGGCCATGACGCTCTACGGCGCGAAGAAGCCCCGCGGGATGATCGCGTCCTTCGTCCGCTT
>JAPKZE010000243.1 GCA_026393955.1 Candidatus Aminicenantota bacterium | reverse complement strand
TCGGCTCTCCCATGACCTCGAGCTTCTCGCTGAGCTTGAAGCCCACGTAGGGGCCGGCAAAGATGAAGGGCTGGATGCCGGAGGAAAGGAACTTCAGCTTCAGGAGCAGGGGGATCTCGATGTAGTCGCCGTAGAGCGTCTCCTGGACGGTCTCGTCGACGTCGGTGTACTCGTAGGTGGCGCCCTTCATCGTGTACAGGACCTCGGTCTGGATGTAGAAGGATTTGCTGAGATTGAAGGAGATGAAGATCCCGCCGACGAACCCGACCTTGGTTTTCAAGGTGCCTTCGATGTCGTCGACGTCGGAGCCTGTCGGCTTGGCCATGTTGCCGCCGGCCTTGATCCCGAACTGCACGCCGGCCGCGGCGGGCTGGGGCAGCGCGAGCAGGCCGATGACGGCTGCGATCACGAGCACGATTGTCAGCTTTTTCATGTTGCCTCCTGGCATTGATGGATATCGGGACGCATGTTTCGCGTCCACGTGCCCACTCTAAAGGCGCGGCCATTCCCCGGCAATCCCCGGAGGGGAGGATTCCCTTGGGGATAATCCCCCCCCCGGGGGGTGAGACGGGAGAGAGATCCTCATCGCTGGGCCGTCCTGACCGCGCCGGCGCTCAGATGAAGCGCCTGAGCCCGGGGACACGGGCGAGCAGCCAGGCGAGTCCGAACGACCCGGCCACGGCGGCCGGGGCCACGATGAGGAACTTGAGCTCCGGAGCGATCGCCAGGGGATGGGCCAGGCGCGCGATCGCGACGGCCACCGGGGCCTGGAGGACGTAGGCGCCGAAGGCCGCTCGGCCCATCGCCCGGGCCAGCGGACCGGCGTGATCGAAGCGGCACAGGAAGAGACCGATGAGCCAGACGGACGAGCCGACGGCCGTCATCCCTTCGCCGACGCCGACGACGGCCGCCGGCCAGGTCATGCCGCCTCCGAGCGGATCCAGGGATCGCATGTTGAGCAGGAGCACCGCGACGATCGTCAGAGCCCCGCCGAGGGCCGCCAGGCCGGCCTGCCGGCGGAGCCGTTCCGGGACCGGATCGAGCCAGCCGTTCTCGGCGCAGGCGACGCCGAGCGCGAACAAGCCGACGCACTGGGGCCATTGCCAGACGTGCAACACGAAGATCTGGTGGGAGTCGATCGGGTACCGCAGCCGGACCGCGAACGTGGCCGCCGCGATGCCCGCGGCCAGGCCGACGAGGAAGGACGTGCGCCACGCACGGGGAGCGGGCCGGACCGGGCGGATGACGCGCCAAGCGACATACCCCGCGGAAAAGATCAGCAGGGCAAGGACGAACCACAGCGGCCCAGGATCGAGTTCCTTCAGCTGGACCCGGAAGAACCAGGCGAGAGACCTGCCGCGCTGGCCCATCCATCTCACGGCGGGGAAGACGACGAGCAGGAAGGCCAGGAAGGGCGGGCCGAGCCGGGCGAGGCGGTCGCGCAGGAAGTCCGCGGGGCCCTTGCGGGCCAAGGCCCGCGGCGTGAGGAGCCCGGCCATGAGGAAGAACAGGCCCATCGCGAACATGGACCCGACGGCCACGTAGAACGCGGCGGGGATGATGAACGCCTTGTTCGTCGAAGGCTCGCGGTAGGCCCAGGACCCGACCTCGGCGTAGGTGATGAAGACGTGACCCGTGATGACGCCGGCCACGAGCACGGCCTTGAGGTTGTCCAGGTAGGCCCGGCGGGGGATGGGTCCGGCCGCCATGTCCATGTCGTTGCGCTCCTTCAGCAGGGGGATCCTCCTTCTCCGGAACAATCCGGATGACCCCAACATCGGAGATGAAACGTCCGTTTCTCAAAGGATGATATTACCGGCCGAAGATCAGAGTCAAGAAAATGAAGGAAATCGCCGCCCTGGGGTCATTGACATATGCCGGAGGCCGGGAATAGCATGATTTGATGAGGAGAAGACATCATGACGAGAAGGCGGATCTTGCTGATTCTGGTCTTGGCGCTATTCGTTGTTTCTCCCGCATTTACGGAGCGCGATAGGATCCAAGGAGGCGGACGTGGCCGGAATCCGGCGCCGGTCATTTCGACCGCCGCCATCCCGCAGGAATCCCCGCTGGCCTCCCAATTGGAAGCCGTTCCCGATATCAAGGCCGAAACGGCCGCCGGCCAGGTCCCCCGGCTGCCGTCGAGAATCCCCGCCGTGTATCGCGACAAAGCCAAGGGGCCGGATGTCCGCGTGATCTGGCCGTCGCCCAAAGACAACAGCCAGTTCCTCAAGCCGGGCACGACC
>JAPKZE010000269.1 GCA_026393955.1 Candidatus Aminicenantota bacterium | reverse complement strand
CGCGCTCCTGAGCACTTCAACGGCCGTCCACTCGAGTGCGACCAGAGCGTTCGAGGCGAGGGCGCAAGCGGCGTGGTAGAGGGCCTTGTCCTTCGCCGCCAGGAGAAGGACGTGGCCGCGGAGCGCCCGCACGATGGCCTCGCCGGCCTCGACGGCGGCTTCGTCGCCCTCGATCCCCCAGGTGATGCCTTTGAAGACCGAAGCCGGCATGCCCTTGCGCGGAAAGGCCTGGGCGGGATGGAGGGAAGCGATGCGCGCGCCGCGCCGGGCGAGAGGCGCGAGAACGCCGGCCGGGAGGAGGCCGCTCGTGTGAAAGACATCGCGGCCCGCCCAGGACCCGCCGGCCCGGGCCAGCGCGGAGGCCGCGCGCCCGACGGCGTCGTCGGGGACGGCGATGATGACCGTGCCCTCGGCCTTCGCCGCCGCGAGGGGCGACGTCGACACCCGCCCGGCGCCGATGATGCGCCGGGCCTCGCGGGCCGCCCCGGCCCGGCGGTCGACGATAACCTCGAGCTTCCAGCCGCGCCGGACCAGGGCTGCGGCCAGGGTCGTTCCCAGCCGGCCCGCCCCTACGATCGAGAACGCCTTCATGGCTTGGACCTGAACATCTCGTCCCAGAGATCGACCTCGAGCCCGGTCGGCGTCTCCGTGCGCTTGTCGAGCTCGCGCCGCTTCTTGCCTTCCTTGATCGCCGCTTTGAGCTCGCGGGCGAAGACGTCGGAGGTCACGGCTTCGAGGCCCCGCTTCCTGGCCAGGTCGCGAAGGGCCCGGTCCGACGTGACGACGAAGAACCGGCGCTTGTCGGTCTGAGAGGCGATCATCTCCCGGATGACGTCGTCGGCGCTGCCGCCGGCACCGGGATAGTGGACGGTGAGCTTCGGGTTGACGGCTATCGCTGTCGGCGTTTCCTCGGGATTGCCGTCGAACACGAGGTGAATGCGGGCCCGGGTGACGCGCTGGAAGGCCAGGAGCCTCCCGATAAGCCCGTCGCGGCCCGCGGGCTCCCGCAGCTCGTGCGGGGCGATCCGGCCGAGGAGGTTGTTGCCGTCGATGAGGTAGGCCATGGCGCGCCGCCGTCCGGGCGTCCCTCCGTCATCCCGGCGGCCAGCTCAGGGGCCGCCCGCCGATGACGTGAAAGTGGAGATGCGGGACTTCCTGGCCGGAGTCCCGGCCGGTGTTGAGGACGACCCGGTAGCCGGTCGCGGCCACGCCCTTTTCTCGGGCCGCCCGCCGGGCGGCGTGGAGAAGCTCGCCGATGAGGCGCTCGGACCCGTCCGGGGCGTCGTTGAGCGAGGCGAAATGCAGCTTGGGGATGACCAGGACGTGGACCGGCGCCTTGGGCCGGATGTCCTCGAAGGCGACGAGCTCGGCGGTCTCGAACAGGATCTTGGCCGGGAGCTCCCGCCGCGCGATGCGGCAGAAGAGGCAGCCGGCGTCCTGCGGGACGGTCACGCTTTGACCCTCTCGATCGAGGCTCCCAGTCCGCGGAGCTTCTCCTCGATGCGCTCGTAGCCGCGGTCGAGATGCTCGATCTCGGTCACGGTCGTCTCGCCCGTCGCGACGAGCCCGGCCAGGACGAGGGCCGCCGAGGCCCGGAGATCGGTGGCCACGACCTCGGCCCCGGAGAGCGGGGTCTTGCCCTTGACGACGGCCTTGTCGCCCTGGACCTCGATCGAGGCGCCGAGGCGGACGAGCTCGTTGACGTGGGAGTAGCGCCGGTCGAAGATGGTCTCGGTGATGATGGAGGTGCCGGCGGCCTGGGTCAGCAGGACCATGAACTGGGCCTGCATGTCGGTCGGGAAGCCCGGGTAGGGCGAGGTCGTGATGTCCTGGGGCCGGACCTCGCTCGTCCCGACGACGCGCAGCGCGCCTTCACCCGCAGGTTCGACGTAGGCGCCCGAAGCGCGGAGCTTGTCGATGACGCTCCCGACGTGCTCGGGGACGACGCCGCGGACGATGATATCGCCGCCGGTCAGGGCCCCGGCCACGAGGAACGTGCCGGTCTCGATGCGGTCGGGGATGATGGCGTGGGCCGCCCCGCCGAGCTCCTTGACGCCGCGGATGCGGGCCGTGTCCTCGTCGGGCCAGTCGATCCGGGCGCCCATCTTGTTGAGCAGGACGGCCAGGTCGGCGACCTCGGGCTCGCGGGCGCAGTTGCGGAGGATCGTCTCGCCCTTGGCCAGGGCGGCGGCCATGAGCAGGTTCTCCGTTCCCGTGACCGTCTTCTTCTCGAAGACGATCTCGGCGCCGCGGAGCCGGTCGGCCTCGGCCCGGATGTAGCCGTGCTCGAGCGAGATCGTCGCGCCGAGCTTCTGCAGTCCGGCGATGTGGAGATCGATCGGCCGCGAGCCGATGGCGCAGCCGCCGGGCAGGGCGACGACGGCCTTGCCGAAGCGGGCCACGAGCGGGCCGAGGACGAGGATGGAGGCGCGCATGGCCCGGACGAGCTCATAGGAGGCCTCGTCCGAGCGGATCTTGGGGACGCGCAGCGACACGCCGTCCGCGGTGTTCTTGCAGGAGCCGCCGAGGTCGGCGATGAGGGTCAGGATGGTTTCGACGTCCTTCACCCGCGGCACGTTGGACAGCCGGACCTCTTCGCCCGTCAGGAGCGACGCGGCGATGGCCGGGAGGACGGCGTTCTTGGCTCCGCTCATGCGGACCTCGCCCCTCAGCCGGAGTCCGGGGGCGCCTTTGATGACCAGCTTTTCCATCGGCCTGATTGTAGATGAAGCGCCGGCCGAATTCAAACGACGCGCCCGTCCCTCGTCCAGCCCCACGCTTCGTAATAGGCGTCGAGCGCGGAGCTGTAGAAGGCCTCGTCGACAGCCCGGCCTTTCCGGGCGCCCCGCGTCATGGGCACCGTGAGCTTGGGCGGGACGAACGCGTCGTAGGCCCGGTCGCGGCCCTGGGCGTTGTTCAGGCGCCGCTCGAGGGCGTAGATCCTGCGGCCGCAGGCCTTGAGCGACTCGGGGGTGTAGCCGACGCCGGACAGGGCCCGGTAAAGCGAGAGGAAGGGTTCGGCCGTGATGTCGCCCGTGAAGAAATCGCAGAGACCGAGGGAATCGACGAGGGCCTTGCCTGCCTGGCCCTCCGCGACATAGGCGGCCAGGTCGTGCGCCTCCTTCAGTCCCCCCTCCTCGGCCTGGACCGTCCAGGCGTAGGTGTGGTCGCCGCGGCCGCGGTTCGAAGTCCCGTAGGCCGTGAACATGCCCGGGAAGGCCTTGGGGTTGATGCCGGCATAGCCCAGGCCGCCGAAGGCGGTGGTCAGCGCGCCGGAGATGTCGGCCGTCGACGACGGGGCCGCGGCCGCCAGCTCGGCGATGACCCGGTCGCTGTGATGGCCGAACAGGCGCCCCAGGTCGCTCGACGCGTGGGCGATCTCCTTGAGGGTCCGGATCATGCCCGGCGCGTCGCCGAAGCCGGCGGCGCCGGGATAGCGGCCGAGCAGGCCCTTCTCCTGAAGCTCCATGGCCCCGGCCATGACGCTGCCGAAGGTCATCGTGTCGACGCCCAGCTCGTTGCAGAGCGCGTTCATGTGGAAGATGGCGTCGCGGTCGAGGATGCAGCAGTTGATCCACAGGGCGATCGTCTCGAACTCCGGCCGCACGCCCTCGCCGGCGTAGGGGCCGTCCGGGACGCGGGCGCCGCGCGTGCAGAAGACGTGCCGGCACTTGTTGCAGACGTTGTGCTTCCCGGAGATGGCCAGGAAGGCGTCCGTCGAGACCTTCTCGTAGTCGGCCGGATCGAAGGCGCCTTCGTCGAAGTTGTGCCAGGGCAGGTAGCCGCCGGCGACGCCGAGGTAGCGGCCGTTGAAGGCCCGGTCGAGCCACCAGGTCGTGCCCGTCGTCGGCCGGAACGAGGCCGTCCGGGCCGGGTCCTCGACGCTGGCCTTGATCAGGCCGTCGAGCTCCTTGGACAGCCGCTTGAAGGCCTCCGGGTCGGCGTAGGCGACGGCCTCGGTGCCGAGCGCCGTGATGGCCACCAGGTTCTTCGAGCCGAAGACCGCGCCCGCGCCGCCTCGGCCGAAATTGCGGTGCCGGTCGGCGGTCAGGCAGGCGAAGTCGACGAGGTTCCAGCCGGCCGGGCCGACCGTGAGAGTGGACGAGCCCTTGAGCCGGGCCGTGAGCGCGTCGGTGATGAGCGAGGCGGCCCGGGGGACGCGCCGGCCCGCGGCGGTCTCGAAGAGGTCGTCCTCGGCGTCGACGATGCGGCAGTCCCCGTCGACGATCTCGAGGCGCACGGGACGGTCCGCCCGGCCGTCGATGACAATCTGGTCGAAGTCGGCCCGCTTGAGCATGTTGGGGAAGAGGCCGCCGGCGCTCGAGTGGGTGACGAGGCCGAAGAGCGGCTTGTGGCCGGGGACCCAGGCGGCGGGCTCCGGCGAACGGGCCATGGTCCCGACAAATGAGCACGAGCCCCGTCCGGCCGTGGCCACGGCCGTGTCGTTCAGGGCGGCCGTGCCGATGACGATCCGGTTCCCCGGTGAAAGCGGGTCCCTGAGCGGGCCGGTCTTCTCCAGGTGGTCGGCCATGAGCCGGGCCTGAAGGCCGCGGCCGCCGACGTATTCCCGGGCGTAGGACAGGTCGGCGGGCTCGACCCGGACCGTGCGGTCGGCGAGATCGACGAAGGCCCAGCGGCCCCGGTATCCGGTCGTCTTCGGTTCGTTAGCCACGTTCGTCTCCTGTCGCTCGGGATCTTAGAGGGACTTCAGGGCCTGATCGAGGTCGGCGATGACGTCGTCGGGATGCTCGGCGCCGACGCAGAGCCGGATGAGCTG
>JAPKZE010000245.1 GCA_026393955.1 Candidatus Aminicenantota bacterium | reverse complement strand
GGATCGTCTTCAGGCCCCAGCCGGTCGGGGACCTGACCTGGGCCAAGGCCCGGGTCCGCACGATCCGGGGCGAGGTCCGGAGCGAATGGCGCCTCGACGGACGCCGCTTCGTCCTGGACGTGACGGTCCCGGCCAACACGTCGGCGACCGTGTATATCCCCGGCACCGACCCCGCCGCGGTCCGGGAGGGAGGCGCGCCCATTGCCTCATCCGAGGGCGTATCCTTCCGGGGAGTCGAGGCGGGGAGCTGTCTCTTCGGGGTCGCCTCGGGCCGCTACGAGTTCTCGGTGGATCTCCTCCCCCGCATCCTCAGCGGGCACGGCCTCCCGGCGGCAGGTTCTCGTTGAGGAACCGGGTGAACATCGTATAGAGGTGGATCGTCGTGCCGCGTCCTTCGTAGATGCCGTGCGACCGGTTCGGGTAGGCCATCATGGCGAAGGCCCTGTTGTTGGCGACGAGCTCGTTGACCAGCCTCTCGAAGCCCTGATAGTGGACGTTGTCGTCCCCCGTGCCGTGGACGATGAGCAGGCGGCCTTTCAGGTCCTTGGCGAAGGTGATGGGCGAGCCCTGGGCGTACCCTTCGGCGTTGTCGTCCGGCAGGCCCATGTAGCGCTCCTGGTAGATCGTGTCGTAGAGGCGCTGATCCGGCACCGAAGCCACGGAGATGCCCGCCCTGTAGAGGTCGGGATACCGGAACATGGCGTT
Source organism: Candidatus Aminicenantota bacterium (assembly GCA_026393955.1). Classification (GTDB taxonomy): domain Bacteria; phylum Acidobacteriota; class Aminicenantia; order Aminicenantales; family Saccharicenantaceae; genus RBG-16-66-30. The sequence goes on along the minus strand of JAPKZE010000245.1, from coordinate 1,875 downwards.
GAGGGTCATCGATCCCCCGCCGCTCCAGCCCCACACGCCGACGCGCTCGGAGTCGACGAACGGCCAGGCGGCGAGGGCCGCCCGCACGGCCGCGGCCTGATCTCTCGAGGCCAGGATGCCGACCTGGCGATAGATGCTCTTGCGCCAGGCCCGGCCGCGCGGCGCCGGCGTGCCGCGGTTGTCGAAGCTGGCGACGATATAGCCCTGCTGGGCCAGCATGAGATGCCAGAGATAGCCGCCGCCGCCCCAGTTGTCCTGGACGGTCTGGCCGGCCGGCTCGCCGTAGACATAGACGAAGAGGGGGTACTTCTTGGCCGGGTCGAAATCGGGCGGCAGGATCCGCCAACCGTCGACCTGGACGCCGTCGCCGATATCGAGCTTGAAGAATTCGACCCTCTTCCGCTGCAAGGCCTCGACCTTGGCCTTGAGGGCCTCGTTGGCGGCCAGGGTCCGAACGGTCCGCCCGTCGGGCAGCCGGACGAGCTCCGTCACGGGCGGCGTGTCGAGCCCGCCGTAGGTGTGAAAGGCCCAGCGGGCCGAAGGTGAGATATCGTACCGGTGGACGCCCGTCTGGCCGGCCGGGCCGACGAGCACGGGGGCGCTCTTGCCGTCCAAGCGGACGCGGAAAAGGGACCGCTTCGTGGCGTCGGCCGGGGAGGCCGTGACATAGAGCCAACCGCCCCGCTCGTCCACGGCGTCGACGCTGAGGACGTCGTAGTCGCCGGGCGTCAGCAGCTTGACGCCGCGGCCGTCCCGGGGCACGCGGTAGGCGTGCTGCCAGCCGTCCCGTTCGCTCAGCCAGAGCAGGCTCCGGCCGCTGTCGAGCCAGACGAAGTCCTCCATGATCTCCACCCAGGTCTCGTCCGTGTCGGTGAAGACGCTCCGGACCTCGCCCGTCGCGGCGTCGCCGAGGAAGACGGTGAGCGTGTTCTGCAGCCGGTTGAGGTGCTGGAGAATGACCTCGCGGGAGTTCCCGGCCCATTCCAGGCGGGCGATATAGCCGCCCCGCGGATCGCCGGGCGTCTTGATCCACACCGGAGCACCCCCCGAAGCCGGCACGACGGCGACCCTGACGGCGCTGTTGACCTGCCCGGGCTTGGGGTGCTTGAAAGTCGTGACCTTGGGATAGAGCGTGTCGGTATTGTTGATCATCGTGAAGACCGGCACGTCGTGGGTGTCGAACTGCCAGAAGGCGATGGACCGGCTGTCCGGGGACCAGCGGAACCCGTCCCGGATGGAGAATTCCTCCTCGTTGACCCAGTCCGAGGTCCCGTTGATGATGTCCTCGGCCCCGTCGAAGGTCAGCTGGGTCGTTCGGCCCGAGGCCAGGTCCTCGGCATAGATATTGTTCTTGACGACATAGGCGGCTTTGAGACCGTCCGGCGAGAGCTTGGCGAACATCAGGCTCGAGGGTTCAAACCCCGTCCCGAGCTGTCGGAGGCGGCCGGACGCGAGCTCGTAGGTCCAGAAATCCCCCCGCGTGTTCTGGCGCCAGACGCGCTGGGAGTTGGTGAAGACGATCAGGACCTTGCCGTCCGGCGACCAGGCGTAGTCCTCGATGGAGAGCGGCCCGCTCGATCCGGACGGAACGAGCTTGGCCGCCGGGACGAGGACCTCCCGCCGGCCGGTCTCGGCCCGGTAAAGGACGAGGTCTCGGCTATCCTTAGCCTCTGGACTGGGCTCGAGCGTCGTGTAGGAGGACCCGTCGCTCATCCAGCGCGCCGGCCCGAAGCGCTCGGGAGAGAACTCCCGGGAGGCGAAGATCCGGTCCAGGGTCAGACGGCCGGGGTCGGCCGGCTTGTCCTGGGCCGCCAAGCCCGCGAAGACGCCCAGGACCGCGAGAACGACGACGATCGCGCCAAGAGGGGATCTTTT
>JAPKZE010000358.1 GCA_026393955.1 Candidatus Aminicenantota bacterium | reverse complement strand
GCCGAGGTCCCGACCTCCTTGGCGATCTCCCGGAAGCTCCGGCGGGCGTTGGCGTTCAGGGCCCGGACGATCTTGCGATCGAGCTCGTCGATCATGGGCGACACCTCCAATTATCGTAAATCGTACGAAATATTGAACCATTTGTAAATATATTCTTTTAATATCTTGACATTTGAATAGTCGTTGCATTAATTATTTAACATTAATTCCGGCCGGGCCGGCCCGGACGAAGACAGGAGGAACCCCATGAGCCCCGTCAAAGCCTCACCGGCAGCCTTCAAGGCGTTCGGCACGCGGGACGAGAAGGACGTCCTGGCCGTCCTCAAGGATCCGGCCAGCAATGTCCGGTTCGTCCGGCTGATCTTCCCCGACATCCTGGGGCGGCAGATGGATTTCACCATCCCCGCCTCGGAGCTGGACTCGGCCTTCAAGGAGGGCAAGGGCTTCGACGGATCGTCGATCGCCGGCTTCGTCCGCATCGAGGAATCCGACCTCGTCATCAAACCCGATCCGAAGACCTTCCGGGTCATGCCCTGGACCTACGAAGGCTTCGCCCCGGACATCCGCTGGCGGGAGGCGGTCATGTTCGGCGACATCCTGACGCCCGACGGCGGGGTCTACGCGGGGGACAGCCGGGCCGCCTTGAAGCGCGTCCTGGCCAAGTCCCGCAAGGAGCTGGGGGTCGACGACCTCAAGTGCGGCCCCGAGCTCGAGTTCTTCATCTTCCCGTCGAGCGAGACGCCCGCCCTCACCGACGAGGGCGGCTATTTCTTCAGCGGCCGCCACGGCGAGATCCGCAAGGAGATCCAGCTCCTGCTCCACCTCATGGGCATCGCCACGGAGTACGACCATCACGAGGCGGCCCACAGCCAGCACGAGATCGATCTCCGCTACCTCAGCGCCGTCGACATGGCCGACACGGCCATGATCTTCCGCTACATGGTCAAGAAGGTCTGCCGCATGCACGGGCTGTACGCGACCTTCATGCCCAAGCCCGTCAACGCCCAGAACGGCAGCGGCATGCACGTCCACCAGTCGCTCTGGCGGGCCGGCCGGAACCTGTTCTTCGAGGCGGGCGGCCCCTACCACCTGTCCCTGATGGCCCGGCGCTACATGGCCGGCCTGATGACCCACGCCCGGGAGGTCTCCGTCGTCCTGAGCCAGTGGGTCAACTCCTACAAGCGCCTCATCGAGGGCTACGAGGCCCCGGTCTACGTGGCCTGGGGCCAGAAGAACCGGTCGGCCTACATCCGCGTCCCCGAGTACCAGCCGGGCAAGGAGCGGGCGACGCGCGTCGAGCTCCGGGCGGCCGATCCGGCCTGCAACATCTACCTCGCCTTCGCCGTCATGCTGGCCGCCGGGGCCGAGGGCATCCGGAGGAGATACGAGCTCACCGAACCGGTCGAAGAGAACATCTACCACATGAGCGGGGCCCGGCAGAAGAAGTTCGAGATCCGCGTCCTGCCCCGGAACCTCGAGGAAGCCGTCCGGGTCATGGAGAAGAGCATCGTCGTCCGGGAGGCGCTGGGCGACCACATCTTCGACAAGCTCGTGGCCAACAAGCTCAAGGAGGTCGAGGAATACAACCGGAACGTCTCGGGCGAGTTCGACAAGCAGGTCAGCGATTACGAGATCCGCCGTTATCTGCCCGTGCTCTGAAAGCTGTTGCCTTAGGGAGGGCCCGGCCCCTATAATGCCCGCATGCGCCCCTCGAAGACCGATCTCGAGGCACCGACCGGAAGGCCGGCGGGCCGCCAGCGGGCCCTGATCCAGGTCCTCCAGGATATCCAGGACCGCTTCCATTGGCTGCCGCCCGAAGCCCTCGGGCATGTCGCCGAAGCCCTCGGCGTGCCGCTCGCCCAGGTCTACGGCGTCGCCACCTTCTACCGGTCCTTCAGCCTCTCGCCGCGGGGCCGTCACATCTGCACGGTCTGCCTGGGCACGGCCTGCCACGTGCGCGGCGGAGGCGCCGTTCTCGAGTCCTTCGAACGCCGGCTCGGCATCGCCGCCGGCCGGACGTCGTCCGACGGGGCCTACACCCTCGAGAAGGTCAACTGCCTGGGCGCCTGCGCCCTGGCCCCGCTGGCCGTCGTCGACGGGCGCTATCACGGCCAGATGACCGAGGCCAAGGTCGAGGCCGTGCTGGCCGCCGTCAAAAAGAACGGGGCGGCATGACGGCCTACCGGACCCACCTCCTCGTCTGCGCCGGGACGGGCTGCGTCTCCTGCGGGGCCTTCGACGTCAAGCAGGCCCTCGAAGACGAGATCCGGCGCCGCGGCCTCGAGCGGGAGGTGCTCGTCGTGGCCACGGGCTGCAACGGATTCTGCGAGCG
>JAPKZE010000017.1 GCA_026393955.1 Candidatus Aminicenantota bacterium | reverse complement strand
GGCCTCCAGTTAACGGTTAGGCCATCAATATGGTCAAAATGACCAGTATTGTCAAGATATGAGGGGAGATCTCCATCGCTTGACATCCCGGCCGGGCCGCCCGAAAATGGCCTCGAGGGAAAATGATCGGAGCAATTGCCGGGGACATCATCGGGTCGGTCCACGAGTTCGGCGCGACCAAGACGAAGAAGTTCCCCCTCTTAGTCGAGGGCAGCTTTTTCACAGATGACTCGGTCATGACCGTCGCCATCGCCCACGCCATCCTTACGGACGGAGACTACCGGAAGGCCGCCCTGGACTTCGGCCGGCGCTACCCCGACGCCGGCTACGGCGGCTTGTTCCGGGAATGGCTCGTCTCGCCCGACCCCAAGCCCTACGACAGCTGGGGCAACGGCTCGGCCATGCGGGTCAGTCCGGTCGGGTTCGCCTTCGACACGGTCGACGACGTGCTCCGGGAAGCCGCCCGCGCGGCCGCGTTCACCCACAACCACCCGGAGGGCATCAAGGGGGCCCAGGCCACGGCCCTGGCTGTCTTCCTGGCCCGGACGGAGTGGGACATGGACCTCATCCGGCACGAGATCTCGACGCGCTTCGGCTACGACCTCGACCGGACCGTCGACGAGATCCGCCCCGGCTACTCGTTCGACGAGTCGTGCCAGAAAACCGTGCCCGAGGCCGTCGTGGCCTTCCTGGACTCCTCGTCCTACGAGGACGCCGTCCGGAACGCCGTCTCTCTCGGCGGCGACAGCGACACGCTCGCCTGCATCACGGGCGGCATCGCCGAGGCCTTCTACGGCCCGGTCCCGCCGGAGATCCTGAAGAAGGTCCGGGAGATCCTGCCCGACGATATGTTGGATGTAACAGATAGATTTTGCGATAGATATATGAAATTCTAGAATATATCTAGAAAACTTGATAATTCTTGATTTTTCGCCTCAAAAAAGCCATCATATCTCCTGAGAAACCGGACGCCCCAGCCGCGTCCCTGGAGGTATGAGCCAACTGATGAGAAAGAAGGTCGGTACGATCATCGACGACCGGCTCCTCGCCGGCGCCAAGCAGCGGGCGGCGGTCGAGAAGCGCCCGCTCTCCGGAGTCCTCGAGGACGCGCTCGCCAGCTACCTCGATCGGACCCCCGGCCGCGACGAGGCCCTCCGGGCCCTGGCCAAATTCACGTCTTACGGCGGCCTCCTGCCTCTCGACGAGCTCGACGAGATCCTGGCCGAGGACATCCTCGAGCCATGACCCGCCCTCCGGGACTGTCCTCGATACGCCCGGGCGCCTGGGTCGCCGTCGACACCAACATCATCGTCTACGCCAATCAGGGCAAGTCGCCCGAGTGCGTCGAGTTCCTGAGGCGCTGCGCTTCGGGCGAGCTCCAAGGGATCGTGCCGTCGCCGATGGCCGCCGAGCTGGCCCACGCCCTCATGCTGATCGAGGCCCGCGAGAACAGCTGGCTCGAGCGCGGGAACCCGGCCCGGACGCTCGCGGCCCGTCCCGACCTCGTCCGGCGGCTCGTCCGGTACGAGATCCAGATGCGCGAGTTCTTCGCGATGGGGCTCCGGATCGAGCCGGCCGGCGCCGCGGACATCCTGGAAGCCATCCGGATCCAGCGGGAATCGGGCCTCCTCACCAACGACGCCATGCTCCTGGCCGTGGCCCGGCGCCTCAATTGCGAAGCGGTGGCCTCGGCCGATAAAGCGATCGCGACAGCCGCCGGCTTCGAGGTGTTTGCGCCCTCGGACCTGACGGCCTGAGTGCGGCGGCCGGGCCTTTCTTTTGTGCCTCGAAATCGGCTATCATCTATCCATGAAAACCATCGTCGTCTACGAATCCTATTGGGGGAATACCGCATCGGTTGCGCAGGCCATCGCCGAGGGCCTGGGCGAAGGCGCCCGGGCCATGTCTACCGCCGAAGCCGTGGGGGAGGCCCTCGCGGGAGTCGGCCTCGTCGTGGCCGGCTCGCCCATCATCGCCTTCAGCCTTCCGAGCGAGAAGACGCGGAACAACATGGTCGCCAAGCCGGACAAGAAGGCCCCGTCGCCGGCAGACCTGTCTCATCCGTCGATACGCACGTGGCTCGTGGCACTGCCCCACGCCGACGCGAGCGGGGGAGGGGCGGTCGTGCGCGCCGCCGCCTTCGAGACGGGCTTCAAGCTCTCTCCCGGAGGCTCCGCGGGCAAGATCCTAAGGATGCTGGAGGAGAAGGGCTATCGACCGGCCGCCAAGAAGCAGCGCTTCCTCGTCAAGGGGCTCTACGGTCCGATGAAGGACGGCGAGCTCGACCGGGCAAAAGCTTGGGGCGCCGAGCTGGGGAAGGCTGTCAAATAGCGGGGGAGGCAGTCGGGAATTTCGAAACGGGGACATGTACCCAGGGTACGTGTCCCCCTTT